>JAFWBF010000155.1 GCA_017507285.1 Bacteroidales bacterium
ACTAAAACACCAAATAGAGCTAAAAATCTTTTCATTTTATTAACCTCCTATAATATTATTGCATGTTTTTTATTGTGTTCTCGATGTCGGTATTATATTTGTACGAATCATCTACTATACGATGTATGGTTCTTATGCTTCGCAAAACCAAATACCTATTTGTAGTGTCAGACGTTTCGAAATACACTTCTTTGTTCCAATGTTGATATTGATAACTGTCGAAGTTGTATGCAAACACGCTGAATGTATTTAAATCTATTTGTATTGTTTGAGGTAGTGCTACATTGGTTTGCTTGTTTACAACATCCGATATTTGATAAACAATTGCACTATCAGGCAGTACATTCGTCTTGTAGAAAGCTGCTTGGGCATATCTACAATAGTATTCCACTTTTTCGCTTGGCAAATCGTTGTAAGTACTTGCCGAAAAATGTGGCGATACCAATTGTTGGCAGTTTTGTGCTGTTACTGTCATGCCGAAACAGACAAACATGCAGATGAACAATAATTTCGACTCTTTCATAATTTTCCTATTTTAAATATGTTAGACACTATATTTTGTTTCTATTCTTTTTGTTTCTACTTATTATGACTGAGCTTTTAGAATTATAGTTGTTAAATATGTGTTAAACCTTTGATTTCTCTCGAAAATATTGGTTTAATTACTTATTTCTTTGCAACTATGTACACAACAATATTACAGTAGTTTGTATATTAAAGTAATATAAATCAAATTATTGTAGATATATTGTGCCCCAAAAACCCAATATATAATCATTTGCAAAGATATATTTTTTTTGCCATTGCTACAAGAATTTTTTTTTATAGTTTACACAAGATTTCAACATTCTTTGTGTATTTTGCATTGTTGTTATATATTTTCTTGTAGATTAGTATGTTATTGTTGATGTCTTTTGGAGGTTTGAATGATTTTTGTTGTATGTTATAAAATTTCTACCGGATGGTTTTGTTGGTTTTGTAGTATACTCTAAAATATTTAGGTCTATTGGGTAGATATATATTTATTAATACTTTGATTTTTAGAGTGTAAAGATTGATTAAATTTTTGATATGCGAAATTGAAAAGGGAGTAAACGACTGATTGAAATTTATATCACGACTGAAATTTGTCTACATCACGCAGTAGTTGCGTCTAGATCAGGAGAAAAATTTATCTACATCACGATGTATTTTTTAGGTTGTATATTGTCCAAAAATTGATGGTATACCATTATGCTCGTAATACCCTACTGCAAAACAATTGACAATAGGGTATAAATATGCATGTATAACTACTACAGAACTTTTGCAAAATCAATATTCTGTAAATCAGGTTTTAGAAGTTGCTTATTTTGTTTTTCATTTGACTGTTGTTGTTTTTATGCTTTGTGAATAAGTTAAAAATGACGTCAAATTGCTGTTGTAGCCACTCAATTGTTATACACTACTAAGCATTGTTGTTGGAATATTAATGATATTGCTCTTTGTATATATGCCGAAAAAGATGTATATTTGCAGTGTTATACGATAGTTGAATAATATATTATAGATAGCATAAAATCATGGGATTACAATGTGGAATAGTAGGACTTCCCAATGTAGGAAAGTCAACATTATTTAATTGTTTAAGCAATGCAAAGGCACAAGCTGCCAATTTTCCGTTTTGCACAATAGAACCCAATGTTGGGGTTATTACCGTTCCGGACGAACGGTTAAACAAACTTGTAGAGATAGAAAATCCTCAAAGCGTGGTGCCTGCTACTGTGGAAATTGTGGATATAGCCGGTCTGGTACGTGGCGCCAGTAAGGGTGAGGGATTGGGTAATAAATTTTTGTCCAATATTCGTGAGACGGATGCAATTATTCATGTGCTTCGTTGTTTCGAGGACGACAATATTACCCATGTTGATGGTAATGTGAACCCTGTTCGTGATAAGGAAACAATTGATACCGAGTTGCAAATAAAAGACCTTGAAACTATAGAAAACCGTTATGCCAAAGAGGAGAAAAAAGCCAAAACTAATGGCGATCAAAAGGCCAAAAAATTGGTTGAGGTGATGACTCTTTATCGCGAAGCATTGTTGAAAGGCAAATCGGCTCGTACGGTGGAACTCGACGATAGCCAATTGGAGGCTGCAAAAGATTTGATGTTGCTTACTGCTAAACCTATATTATATGTATGTAACGTTGATGAGAGTGCTGTAGTGAAAGGTAATAAATATGTTGATGCTGTGCGCGAGGCTATAAAGGATGAGAATGCCGAACTTCTTGTGATAGGTGCCGGTATAGAGGCCGATATTGCCGAGTTGGAGTCTTTTGAAGAGAAACAGATGTTTTTGGAGGATCTTGGATTGGAAGAATCGGGTGTGAACCGTCTTATAAAAGCTGCCTATAAATTGCTGGATTTGCAAACATTTCTTACAGCCGGACCCAAAGAGGTGCGTGCTTGGACTTTCCGCAAAGGTATGAAAGCTCCGCAAACAGCCGGTATCATACATAGTGACTTCGAAAAAGGATTTATTCGTGCCGAGGTAATAAAATATGAAGACTATGTATCCCTTGGTTCAGAAGCTAAATGTAAGGAGATGGGTAAGATGAGTGTGGAAGGAAAAGAATATGTGGTGCAAGATGGTGATATTATGCATTTCCGTTTCAATGTGTAACTAACTAAAGGTTGCTGAGCATGATTTTTAAAATAGAGGCCGATTATAAACCTATGGGCGACCAACCCGAAGCTATACGTCAGTTGGTGGAAGGTGTAAGAAATAACCAAAAGGGACAAGTGTTGCTGGGTGTAACAGGCTCGGGCAAAACCTTTACGGTGGCTAATGTGATTGCTCAGCTAAATAAGCCTACCCTAGTGCTTAGCCACAATAAAACTTTGGCGGCACAACTTTATGGCGAGTTTAAGCAGTTTTTTCCTCACAATGCTGTGGAGTATTTCGTATCGTACTACGACTACTACCAGCCGGAGGCTTTTATTCCATCAACCAACACCTATATTGAGAAGGATTTGCAAATCAACGACGAGTTGGAGAAGTTGAGGATACGTGCCAGTTCTGCTCTACTATCGGGTAGGAGAGATGTAATAGTAGTATGTTCGGTATCGTGTATCTATGGTATAGGTAATCCTGAGGAGTTTAAGAACGGAACTATTTATCTGAAGGTTGGAGATAAGATGAACCGAGATGTATTTCTGCTAAACCTTGTAGATTCGTTGTATACACGAAACGAGATAGACTTTATTAATGGGCGTTTTAGGGTTAAGGGTGATACCGTTGATGTTTTTCCATCGTATGCTGATTTTTGCTATCGTATATCCTTTTGGGATGATGAGATAGATGGTTTGCAGTCGTTTGATCCACTTACCGGAAGAACTATCGACATCATGGATGAGATTGTTATATACCCTGCCGGTAATTTTCTTACATCCAAAGAACGGCTCAAAGAAGCCCTATTCGGTATCGAAAATGATATGTTTGAGCGTAGGGATATGTTTATAAATGAAGGTAGACTACTTGAGGCTAAGAGGTTGGAAGAGAGAGTAAATTACGATTTGGAGATGATACGTGAGGTGGGGTATTGCAGTGGTATAGAAAATTATTCCCGTTATTTTGATGGGCGTAAGGAAGGGTCTAGACCATTCTGCCTTATCGACTATTTTCCCGACGATTTCCTGATGGTTATTGATGAGAGCCATGTAACAATACCTCAGATACATGCCATGTATGGTGGTGATAGAAGCCGTAAGATGAACCTGGTGGAGTATGGTTTCCGACTGCCATCGGCGTTGGACAATAGGCCACTTACTTTTGACGAGTTTTATAACCTAAGTAACCAAACAATATATATAAGTGCCACACCTGCCGATTATGAGTTGCATGAAAGTGAAGGGGTTGTGGTAGAGCAGGTGATACGTCCTACCGGCTTGCTAGATCCGGTGGTGGAAGTTCGTCCAGCAACATCGCAAGTTGATGACTTGTTGGACGAGATAGAAGATGTGGTGTCTTCCGGTGAGAGAGTGTTGGTGACAACCCTTACCAAGCGTATGGCAGAGGAGTTTACCAAATATCTTGGTAACTTAGGAATACGTTCCAAATACATACATTCAGACGTTGATACATTGGAACGTGTTGAGATTATGCGAGATTTGCGTATGGGGGTGTTTGATGTGTTAGTGGGCGTTAATTTGCTAAGGGAGGGCTTGGATTTGCCTGAGGTGAGTTTGGTGGCTGTGCTTGATGCTGATAAAGAAGGTTTTCTTCGAAATGATAGGGCATTGATACAGACTATAGGGCGTGCTGCTCGTAACGTGCACGGTAGGGCTATACTATATGCCGACAAGATAACGGCATCTATGCAGAGAGCTATGGACGAAACCAATCGTCATCGTGAGAAACAAATACGTTACAATCAAGAACATGGTATGGTACCTCGACAAATAGTGAAATCAACCGAGGCAATATTGGGACAAACATCGGTGATAGACCTTGCAGCAGAGCAGAGTGCCGAATATTATGTTGCTTCTTCTGCTACTGTTTTCCAAAAAACGGAAGAAGAAAAAGTCTATCGTAGCAAAGACGAGATAAAGAAAGCCCTTAATGCTGCTCACCGTAATATGCAAAAGGCTGCCAAGGAGTTGGATTATATGGCTGCTGCCAAATATCGTGACGAGGTGAAATATTTGCAACAGTTGCTAGAGAATAGATAAATTGGATATACAAATATAATGATATGAGAGGATAGCTTGATATGATGTATCGGTCGGAAAATACGCAGCAAGTGCGACACAACAAAACAAAGCAACGATGGCAACGTATTGTTATGGTTGTTTTATTGGTTGCTGTTTGTGTGGTTGTATTTCTTGTTATTAATAAAAATTCGATCGATGTATATACTAATGTTGCCGAAACTAGGGATGTAACTAGAGCGCGTATGGAGGCAAAGCATAGTTTGGATAATTATGTTATTAGTAATGATGAACCATTATCCTCGCGTAGGTATCATAAGATATTCAACGATAATAACGATATACAGCTTGCTGCTGCTCGACTCAACGGCATTAGTAAGCCATTCTCTACGAGGGATGATTTTGTAAATCTGCCACAGCTTATGTATATCAATCATTGTTCACTATATTATATAAATGAACTTACACATTCGTTGCCATATCTTGTGCCATCGGCAAGAGTTTTGCTAGACGATATAGGGTTGCTCTTTAGGCATAAGGTAAAAGAAAAATATCCCGATGCCGACTACCGTATTATAGTTACCAGTCTTTTACGGACAGAGGAGGATATACGTAAATTGCGGCGTCGGAACCGTAATGCCACGGAGAAATCATGTCACCGCTATGGTACAACATTTGACATTGCTTATGCTCGATTTGATAAAGTTGAGGGACGTAATGTAAACGAAACAATTCTTAAAGATATTCTTGCCGAAACGCTCTATGAGTTGCGTCAGCAAGGCAGATGTTTTGTTATATACGAACGTAGACAACGTTGTTTTCACATTACTGTACGTAAAGTAGACTATAAATTCAACTCAGTGCTTGACTGTATAGATATGATACATTATTATGCTATGATAGAGAGTGGAAATGGATATTTTCATGTAGCTGCATATCATCCGGATATTGATGTAGTGCCATCACATACTGTGGAGTCTAAATCGTCAGAAATCAAGAAAAAAGTTATTGTATATGACAATTATGACACATCTTCGCATGTGCCATTCCTGTAGATTATAAATTGGTTGAACTCTACGCTATAAATTATGGGCTATAAATCTTTGCATATTTAAATAAAAGTTGTATCTTTGCAAGATATACTTAAACATTGTTATATATATAAGTGCCTGAATTATAAAAAACAAAAACATTTACAAATATGAAGAAACACATTTTATTTATTGCTATGGCAATATCGTTTATGGGACTTTTTGCCCAAGTAAGAATACCGGATGGTAACTTTTCGTTCGAATTGCCCAAAGGATGGAAATATCTTTCGACCAATAAGGTTGATAATAGAACTAAAGTGTACTTATATTCGGCTCAAGAACTTGTGTCTGCACAAGGTGATACCACGTTGCCTTTCTTGAGAATATATGTGCGTACAGCCACCAAAAATAAAACGGCTATGGAATTGAGTATAGATCGCTTTATGGAACAACCATTCCAAACCATGGAGGAATATACATCTGGATTATATCTTCCTACTCGTGATGCAATAGCATATTTGGGAGCAAATCGTGACGAGGTAGATGGAACCGAAAATCAGTTCTATATACTTTATTTTATGCATAAGAATACAGCAATAGAATTTCGATTACAAACAACAAAAGAAACATTTGAACAAGTAAAGAACGAATTCGAAACTATATTAAAGTCTATAGTTGCCTACTAATAACTGGATTAGAAACTGGATAGTTGTTCTTGTTTATTATGCGAAGTTGAAAAACTTCGCATAAATTTTTTGTGTGCATATATCAGTTTATATGTTGGCTGTTATTTTTATGTCTTTCTATGAAACATTGGCTGATATTTTACGTACAATGCTTGAAATACTATATTTATACGAGAGAAAATGATATGAAGAGACTTATAATATTTCTTACGTTGTGTTTGTTGGCTGTTTATGCTGTGGCTGCTGTTGAGGGCGATACAAATTATATTGACTACTACCAGAAAGAGTACAATAAGGTGTTTAAGGAATATACCAATGATCCCACATCTATAGTAAATATGTTGGCAATGTCAGAGTTTTATTCGGCTGAAAACAACCCGATGAGAAATTTGGCATTAGCTATGCGATATTTGCTTGAGGCGGAGGAGAAGTATTTGGCATTGGTTAATGATAATTCGCAGTATAAAAAGGTTAATAAGTTGATAAAACAGAAGATAACCATTGCCTCAATACGGAAGTTGAAAACAAGGATAACCGATGATTTGTACAAATGCATTGATAGCGAGAAGATACTATTTCACCAATGTGACGACTATATTGAAGTCTTTGCTTTTAGTAATCAGGCATTAGAAGCTCTAAAGCATTACAAGGCAGAGTTGGCATACCGCAAAGCTGAGGAACTCAACACTGTAGAAGCATATCTTGAATTTGTCGGCAGTTATGCGAACCACAAGAGGTCAAAACAGGCTCTGAAAAAGGTGCAAGATTATATTATAGAAGATATAGATAATGCCGATACTGAAGAAAAAGTAGATATAGCCTTGAAACCATATATTAACGACACTATACGTCGATATGCTGAAAAGAAAAAAGGTAAGATAGCTTACCGTGCCACTTTGAAGATAAATACCGTGGAGGCATACAAAGAATATTTATCGCATTACCCCTCGGCTGATGAGTATGTTATGGCTTTGGAGCGGATAGACCATTTGTTGTATGATAAATTTGTAACTCTATCGTCGGCAAGTGAATATGCTGCTTTCGCAATGTCGTATACTGATAGCCCATTATCTGAACAAGCTGTGGATAGTATAGTGGCAATGATATTGAACGATAGGAGTATAGAGGCTTTGGATGTATATCTGAAAAACTTTACGATGGATTATCGTTATAATGACGTGTTTCAAACATATTATCGTTGGCACACAGTTGAAGGTGGAACAGCTCCTATAGAGTATTTTGCTTCCGAATATCCGAATTATCCATTTCTATACTCTCTTACAACCGACCTCGAACGTTCTCGTAAAATAGATGAGATGAATTTTATGGTTGATTTCGAGGAGAAAAATTTCCGAGAATATACTGATTTTATAAAGCAGAATATGACAGTAGGTGTGGCATACGTAGCTTTGCAACGTATGATACAGGGTATGATAAAGAAAAAGCGATGGAATGATGCAGTGAGACGATTGCAGACAGTTTCGATTTGTTTTGAAGATAATAATGTGAAGAATTATAATGACTTGCTTGCAATACTAAAAGAGACAGGTGATAAGAATATAAAATTGGAATCTACATTTTCTCCAAAGTCTGAAGTTAAAAATGTGGCTGTAACATTTGATGGAACAACGATGTATTATACACAGCAGGATATGTTTGGAGGCACTACAAGGATAGCAAAGGCTAAAAATGTGAAAGGTAGATGGGCAGAGGATAATAGTGATGTGGTGTTTGGTAATATTGATAATAAAGGGTTGGCTGTATTCTCCTTTTTTGATGACGATACCAAGATGCTGATAGGTAAGGAAGATAATATTGCAGTAGCTGAGTTTGATGCTTCTACACAGCAATGGATGTTGGCCTCAATAATGCCATATCCTATCAATACCGATGCTTATGATGGTGATGCTTTTATGTTGCCCGATGGTTCGGGAATATTGTTTGTTAGTGATAGGAGGGGTGGATTAAATTTGCAACCCTCAAGGGCATACTTTCATGGTGATACTGCTTTGGCTTCTGATATATACTTTGTGCCTCGAAAACAGGTGTATGGATGGGGTGATGCTATAAACCTTGGTCCTACGATAAACACTATCTACTGCGAGAGATCGCCAGTGATGAGCAAAGATATGAAAACTATATACTTTGTATCTGATGGTCATGGCGGATTGGGCTATTTGGATGTGTATAAATCTACTCGTTCTTCATCTGATTCTTGGACCGATTGGTCGGAACCGATAAATATTGGTAAGGTTGTGAATACAGGATTTTCAGAATTGTCATTGGCGTTGAGTCAAAATGAAGATTATCTTTATGTGATAACCGACAGAAATTGGAAATACGAAATGTTGAAAATGTTGCTTAATAATAATGATGTTGTATTTGAAAGGGATATGAAGATATATTGCAACAATGACTTGAAATTAGGTGCTAGCAAGGCATCCCTTACTATAATTGACCTTGATGCAGGATTGCCGAAAGGTAACTATATGTTTTCAGCCAATGAAAGGTTAGTAGAAATGAGACTCTTTACCGGGAAAACATATATAATAAATTCATTGTTACATGGCTACTATTCACCAATATGTGTGCTGAATGCAGGGTTGTTGGATAATGTGGAGATGATATATCACGACATTGATGAGCTTAAAAATAATAAAACTACATTGCCTCTTGTATTGGTTGATTATTTAGGTAAAAATAGTGTTACACTTGCTGATAAATCTTACTATGAACTGAATAATATTGCTGATTTTATGAAAAATAACCCCAATTATATGGTGGAAATAATAAGTAATGTTGACATTGACGATGTGGAGAAGGCTTATAATCTTTCTCAAAGTAGAAGTTGTGCAATAAAGGATTATATTGTAAGCATAGGTGTGGATAAAGATAGAATAATAGCATCAGGTTTTGCAAATACTGCCTATTTGTCCGAATCTGATACGGTATATCAAACAGAGATAAGAATTTGGTAGTTTATAAATTATCTATTTATGTGTGAGATGCTAAATTTATTATTATGTAAATTATACTGCATTATGAGTTGATAAACGCTTAATTATGTATTTATCGTCCACATTTATATAAAATTGTTGGTTTCTTTTTGTAGAAAAGGTTCGTAAATTGCAGATAAATGTGTAATTTTGTCGCTTGGATTATTGTAATATATAACATATTTACGCTATGGAACATTTATTCATTCAATTCGATGGAAAGAAAATACATTATCAAGATGAAGGTAGAGAATTTGATAATGTAATAGTGCTTTTACATGGATTTCTCAATTCACTTGATATATGGGCATCGTATGTCTATACTTATATGAGAGCATCAAGAGTTATTGCCATCGATTTGCCGGGACATGGATTGTCTGATACCTATGGAGAGGTGCATAGCATGGAGTTTATGGCTCGAGCAGTAAAGACTGTACTTGACAATTGTGGTATAACGCATTGTGTGTTGGTAGGACATTCGATGGGTGGATACGTCTCATTGGCGTTTGCAGATGCATACCCATATATGCTTAAAGGTTTGGTATTGTTGCATTCACAAGCTCTTATGGATAATGATATGGTGAAAGAAAATCGTGTAAAGGCATGTAAGGCTGTATTAGATAATAGATCGGCTTTTGTGGTAGGTTTTATACCAGAGTTATTTGCAAAAGACAATCGTGATGTGTTCAATAGAGAAATTAAAGATTTGCAGGAAGATAGTCTTAGAACTTCTGAAGAAGGTATTGTGGCAGCACAAAATGGAATGTTGGCCCGACCAAGCAGAGTGTATCTTCTTTCAGAGTTGGAATGTCCTATATTGTTTGTTTTAGGAAAGCATGATGGTCGTATTCCTTTAGAGTTGGGTTTGAGTCAAGCTATGTTGCCCAAATATTCCGAAACGATAATACTTGGTAACGCTTCGCACATGGGACATATTGAAGAAAGGAAATATTTGAAGATGAAGATTTACAATTTCTTGCAGTCGTGTTATTTAATGTAATACTTTTTGGATAAGAATAAAGTTACTAACGATATTATATGATTTTGGTAGCAGTTATATGTTCTTGTTGGACATAATAACTGCTATAAGCAACGTACCAAAACCTTGTCAATTCTTACACCGTCCATATCTATTATTTCCATGCGAAAACCTTGCCATTCTATTATCTGTCCTTCTTGTGGTATATTATGTGTTGTGTCCATTATTAGACCGCTGATAGTATTGAACTTACAGTCATCGCTGAATAGTTCTTCTTTGTCAAAGTGGGCAAGGAAGTCGTAGTAGCTGTAGCGTCCGTCTATTATGTAGCTACCATCTTCACGTTCTATTATGTCGCCGGTTTCGTTTTCGTCTAGCATTTCACCCACAAGGGCTTCCATTATATCTTTTAAACTCACTATGCCTACCACACTGCCAAACTCGTCGATGATGAGGCCGCTCTTGATACGTTCACTTTTAAACTGTTCCAATGCACTATACACACTTATGCTTTCGGGAAAGTAGCTAGCTTTTGATAGTATGTTTTTCAAACAGAAGTTGTCCTTGCTTATGGAGGCAAATAGATGTTTGAGATGAACAAAGCCTACGATATTGTCTAGCTCCTTGTCGATAACCGGATATGTGTTATATACGTTGGCTTCTATTTTTTGCTGCAAGCTCTGTTTGTCCTCGTCTATATCCAAGAAAATAATTTCGCTACGGTGTGTCATTATCGATGATATTTTGCGGTCACTTAGGTTGAAAGCTCTTTCCACAATGTCATGTTCCACTTCTTCGATTTCACCATCTTCGAGACTTTCTTTCATCATATTTTTAATCTCCTCTTCTGTTACAGGAGCATCTTTTATCTTGTTTAGTCCAAAAAGTCCGGCTACAAAACTACTACTTTTGGCAAGTACCCATACCAAGGGGTAGCACACCTTGCTGAGTACCATCATTGGGCGAGCTATAAATTTGGCTATGTTTTCGGCTTTTGATAATCCCAAACGTTTGGGAAACAGTTCGCCAAATACAAGAGTAAGGTATGTGACAAATATCACTATTATAGTCTTGCTTATCCCAAAGCTATATGCTTCAATTGATGGGAACCAGCGGCTTAGTACGTTTGAGAGATCTCCTGCAAATGCCTCGCCCGAAAATAAACCTGTAAGGATACCTATCAATGTTATCCCTATTTGTAGGGTGCTGAAAAAATCGTCGGGGTTATTGGCAAGCTCCAATGCACTCTGCGATTTTTTATTACCTTGTCGGCTTTCGGTTTCTAATTTGCTTTTGCGTGCACTTACAACAGCCATTTCACTCATGCTCAGAAACCCGTTGATTAATATAAGTATTGCTATTATTACTATTTCCATTTCTGTTTTTCTGTTTCATGCCATATAACTGAAACATCTTTTTTTTATTGTATTCATAAGTTATATAACTTTGCATATTGTGTATTATCTAAATATGTCGACAGGACTTTATCTCACAAATACACATACCTATAGGTTTAAAAATGCCTCGTGATGTAGTTGTATTTTCCTCGTGATGTAAATCAATCTTCCTCGTGATGCAGATAAAAGTGATAAAAATCTTTGTCAGATTATTGAATATGTGAAAAAAAAATCGTAAATTTGTACATTCTTAAATTAGATTGAATATAAATAAAATATTGATAGTCATGGCAAAAGAAGTGGATGAAGCACAAGCATCGAAACTAGAAAAGTTGAAAATCCTACAAAGTACTTTGGATAAGATAGAGAAAAATTATGGTAAAGGTGCTATTATGAAATTAGGTGATGCACCTATTGAAGAGTTGGAATGTATATCTACAGGTTCGGTAGGATTGGATATGGCATTAGGTATTGGTGGCTTTCCAAAAGGAAGAATCATAGAGATTTATGGTCCCGAATCGTCAGGTAAGACCACATTGGCTATCCATGCCATAGCCGAGGCCCAGAAGAAAGGTGGTATAGCTGCATTTATTGATGCCGAACATGCTTTCGATAGCTTCTATGCCAAGTCGTTGGGAGTTGATACAGACAATCTTCTTGTGTCGCAACCCGATAATGGGGAGCAAGCATTGGAGATTGCCGACAATCTGATACGTTCGGGTGCAATAGACATAATTGTTATAGACTCTGTGGCAGCCCTTACTCCTAAGAGTGAGATAGAAGGCGAGATGGGAGATAGTAAGATGGGCCTTCAAGCACGCCTGATGTCGCAAGCACTTAGAAAACTTACTGCCAATATCAGCAAAACCAAATGCTGCTGCATATTTATCAACCAATTGCGTGAAAAGATTGGCGTGATGTTTGGCAACCCGGAAACTACTACAGGTGGTAATGCTTTGAAGTTCTATGCTTCGGTGCGTGTGGATATTCGCCGAACACAAGCTATAAAAGACGGCGATAATCATATAGGTAATCGTGTGAAAGTAAAAATAGTAAAGAACAAAGTGGCACCACCATTCCGCACTACCGAGTTTGATCTTATGTTTGGAGAGGGTATCTCAAAAACCGGTGAAATAGTGGATTTGTGTGTTGAACTTGGAATAATGAAGAAGAGTGGTTCGTGGTTCAGTTATGGTGATACCAAGTTGGGACAAGGTCGTGAGAGTGTGAAACAGATGATAAAGGACAATCCAGAGCTGGCTGATGAATTGGAAGAAAAACTAAGAGAGGCATTGAAAGAATCTAACAAACAATAGTTTTTGAATAATAATCTGCACCGTATGATAGCAGGATTGGAACGCTATAATATCAAGATACTTATGGCACTGTTGGAGTCCATAAAGGGAAGGAAGGACTTTTTCCGTTGGCTGTTGGACAATGGATACCCCGAGTTGGCTGCCTTTTCCAATGCTGTGCGGGGGGATGTGGATGCTATGTTGTGGCTTTTCAAGCATAAGCACGAGTGGTTGGCCATACTTTCCAACGCCATTGATGGCGAAGATGAGGCTCGAACATGGATAGCCAAAAATCTAACGGAGGTAAATATGCGTATGGCATTGGCCTGCCGCAAAGATGAGAAAGCCATACAGTGGCTTACACAGCGAGACCTTAAACTATTCCTAATGATGGCCAAGGAGATATACATTGTTTTGGATACTCAAGCATTAGAAAATGTGTCGTGGTATAGGTTGAAATTCGGACAGTAAAAACAAAATATAGAAAAATTTTAGCAAGCAGTGATTGCTTGCCACATTATAATGATTTTATGGAAAATAGAAGAAATAACAATCGCCGTGATGGTGGAAATGAATTTAAGAAGAATAATGGCTTCAAAGACCGCAATGGCTATGGCCAAGGAGCAATAAAACCGTCGGCTAAGCCTTATCGCAGGGAAAGTTTCGATGATGATTCTGCCTACGATAGCAATTGGTTCGACATCGAAGTAGGTGAATCAAAACCTTTTGCTCCTCGTACGCAATATGCCGAGGGTAGAACCAAAAGAAAGTCAGATGCTCGTCCATTTGCTCAAAAGGACAGAAAGTACAACTCTGACAAGCCCGCAGGTAGAAAAACTTCATCGGATGAAAAGCATGGAAGAGACTATTGGAGTAGCGACGACAGATTTGACCGCAAAGAACGTCGTGGCGGAAACAAGGACAGATACGACAGCCGTAAGTACAACAATCGATACAACGATTATGACGAAGATGAAGATATGTCGTTCTACGAAAGAAAAGTAAAAACTCGTAGGCCACGCATAGCCTCAAAACCTTCACAACCAAAAAAAGAAGATGGAACAGTACGTCTAAACAAATATATTGCCAATGCAGGTATATGTTCGCGTAGAGAGGCTGATGTGCTTATAGCCAGTGGCGCAGTAAGTGTGAATGGCGAGGTGATAACCCAGATGGGCTACAAGGTAAAACCCGACGATGTGGTAAACTATGGCGGCGAACGCCTTGTGTCGGAAAAGAAACGTTATGTATTGCTCAACAAGCCTAAAGGATACATAACTACCAGCGACGACCCTCAAGAACGAAAAACAGTAATGATGTTGGTAGAGAACGCTTGTACCGAACGCATATATCCCGTAGGCCGTTTAGACAGAAACACCACAGGAGTACTGCTGTTTACAAACGATGGCGATATGGCCAAGAAACTTACTCACCCTTCAACAGGTGCACGTAAGATTTACCATGTGGAGCTAGATAAGAACCTTACCCATGCCGATATGCAACGAATGGTGGACGGTATAATGCTGGAAGATGGCGAAATAGCTGTAGATGATGTGCAATATGTTGGCAATGGCGAACACAAAAACATTGTAGGAGTGGTGCTTCACTCGGGACGAAACCGAATCGTACGTCGTATATTCGAAGCTATGGGCTACGAGGTGTGTAAGCTAGACCGTGTGGTATTTGCAGGACTTACAAAGAAAGACCTCCCCCGCGGCCATTGGCGTTTGCTTACCGAAAAGGAAGTCTCCTTTCTAAAGATGTTATAACACCGAAATATTAATATACAAACTAAAAATACACAATAACAAAAATAGTAATAACAATGAATATAAAAGTAAAATTTCTTGCATTGGCGTTGAGTATGCTAATGCTTGTACCAGCATCGGTTAAGGCCGACGAAGGTATGTGGTTATTGTCGTTGATAGGTAAAAACTACGACGATATGAAACAAAAAGGTTTCAAACTTACAGCCGACGATATTTATAATATCAACCAAAGCTGTATCAAAGACGCTATAGTGGGATTGGGCAACGCCGGCTCGCCTTTCTGGCATTTCTGTACTGCCGAAATTGTGTCGGACAAGGGATTGCTTACCACCAACCACCACTGCGGTTATGGTCAGATTCAAGAACACTCCACTGTAGAGCACGACTATCTTCGCGATGGCTTTTGGGCTTATACTATGGAAGAAGAGCTTCCCAATCCAGGCCTTACAGCTTCGATACTTGTACGTGTGGACGACGTTACCAAAGAAGTCCTCGCCGCCCTTAACGACGATATGACAGAAGCAGAACGAAACAAAGCTATTGCCGACGTATCGAAAAAAATATCCGACAAGGCTAAAGAAGGTACTAACTACGAAGCCACTGTAAAAAGCATGTTCAACGGAAACCAATTCTTCTTGTTTGTGCACAATATTTACAAGGACGTTCGTTTGGTAGGTGCTCCTCCTTCATCGATGGGTAAGTTCGGTGGCGATACCGACAACTGGATGTGGCCTCGCCATACTGCCGACTTCTCGATGTTTCGTATCTACACTGCTCCTGACGGCTCGCCGGCCGAATACTCCAAGGACAATGTGCCTTTGAAACCTAAACATCACCTGCCTATCAACATTAAAGGTGTGGAAGAAAACGACTTTGCCATGATTATGGGTTTCCCCGGTACTACAAACCGTTTTGTAACTTCCTATGGCCTTGAAGAAGTGATGGACATCACCAACAAGCTACGCTACGAAATACGTACTCAAAAGATTAACGTATGGAAGGCAGCTATGAACGCCGACCAAGCTGTAAAGATTAAATACGCCTCCAAATATGCCAGCTGCTCAAACTATTGGAAATACTCCAACGAACAAAACAAGGCTCTTAAGGCTTTGAATACCATCGGCGTAAAGCAAGATATAGAACGCCGCTACAACGAATGGGCTAAAGGTAAAGATGCTAAATATCAAAACGTACTATCGGAAATAGAAAAGATGGTAACAGCTCGCAAACCCTATATGGCTGCACGCACCTACTTGGCAGAAGGTTTGCTTAGTGGTCCTGAATTGCCGATGATGGCTTTTGGCATATATAACATGTTGTCGCAAGCCGATGAACAAACATCGGTTCAAGACAAACAAGCTATATTGGACGAAATAATGAAAGAAGTAAAAACTTTCTACAAAGATTACGACCAAACACTTGAAGAAAAGACTATTGCCACAATGTTTGAATACGTTTACAAAAACATTGAGCCTGAATATTGCCCCGAATTCCTTGCCGAAATAAACAAGAAATACAAAGGCAACTTTGAAAAATATGCTGCCGACGCTATGAAAAAATCGGTCTTCGCCAACGAAGAAACTTTTACTAAATTCATGGAAAAACCCAACTTGAAAAAGCTTGCCAAAGACCCTATGGTGGTAGCCGGTTTGGGTGCTTATGTTGAATATGTGGCTGTGGCTAAAAAAGTTAAAAATGCTGCTCCTGATATGGACAGAATGCAACGCTTGTTTGTTTATGGCTTGTTGGATATGAACGGCAATAAACCTATCGCTCCTGATGCAAACAGCACTATCCGTTGTACTTACGGCAACTGCTTGGCCTACGAACCAAGAGATGGTGTGTATTACAGCTACTATACTACTTTGGACGGTGTAATGGAAAAAGAAGACCCGATGAATCCCGAATTTATAGTTCCCGCCAAATTGAAAGAACTTTGGGCTGCAAAGGATTACGGTCGCTATGCCAACAAGAAGGGCGAACTGCCTACTTGTTTTATTACCAACAACGACATTACAGGCGGCAACAGCGGTAGCCCCGTTATGAATGCCGAAGGTCATTTGATAGGCTTGGCTTTCGATGGAAACAGCGAAGCCATGAGTGGCGACATTGATTTTGAAGAAAATATGCAACGTTGCATCAACCTCGACGTGCGTTATATGCTTTTCATAATCGACAAGTTTGCAGGTGCTAAGAATCTTATCAACGAAATGACGATAATAGAATAGAAACAAACGTCTATTCTTTTTAGGCAATTTCTAAAAATTGCTTTGCAGGTGATTTGCGGAATTTTCTTAGGAAAATTTCTACTTTCTTTTGATTGAGCATAGCGGGCTATGCGATTGAGAAAGAAATAGAAAGATTTCAAGAAAAAATGCAAAGCACGCAAAAGTTTCAAAGAACGTCCTTCTATCATTCCGAAACGTGGAATTTTTAGAAGTTGCCTTTACTTTAAGAAGAGAGACACGCTTTTTGCGTGTCTCTCTTTTTTTAGTGTATGAAATCAGGAAAAATAATTTTTGTAAGCAGCTATTGAAAATTGCTTTGCATGTAATTTGTGAAATGTTGATTTTGTTGAAGTTGCTTTCAACTATAGGCGAAAAAGAATTGCAATGGTGTTGCGACAGTTTTTCGCAACCGTTGAAATGTTTTTTCAAATCCGTTAAACCGGTTTTTCTCCGTGCTTGAACACATAGTATCGAAAGTGCTGAAAGCATAGTATCAAAACAGTTGTATTGATACTATCAAAAGTATTGTATATATGGTCTGCAAGTGCCACTTGCGCATCTTACAAGTGGCACTTGCATGATTAGCAAGTGCCACTTACAGACCATGATTTCAGTGGTTTCAATACTATTATTTCAGTACTTTTGATACTATACACACAATAGTTTCGATACTATCATGTCAACGGTAACGAAAAAGTGCTTCAAGCTATTTGAAAAAGTAATCCGGCGGTGGGCGAAAAATGCCTAAAGGCAATTTCTAAAAATTGCTTTGCAGGTGCTTTGTGAGTTTTTGCCAGAAAGATTTCTACTTTCTTTTGATTGAGCATAGCGGGCTATGCGATTGAAAAAGAAATAGAAATAGAAAGATTTCGGTAACGTTGCGATTAAGCGAGTAAAGAGCAATGCTTTAGCATTAGCTCTTTCGAGCGATAGCAACATCGACGAAGTCAACAACGCAAAGCACGCAAAAGTTTAAAGAATATTCTACTATCATTCCGAAACGTGGAATTTTTAGAAGTTGCCTAAAATAAATAAAGGGATATACCTCGAAGATATATCCCTTTATAAGTTATGAAATTGTTCGTTTTATTTTGAAAGAATGTCTAATAATTCTACGTATTTTGGAGTAAGTATAATTTCGGTGCGACGATTTATAGCACGATTTTCTTTGGTGCTATTGTCTACCTTAGGCACATATTCGCCTCTTCCCGATGCGGTTATACGATTTGGGGCGATGGTAGAGTTTTTAAGTAATGCTTTCACTATGGCTGTGGCACGCATTACACTTAGATCCCAATTGTCTTTTACTTCGTTTTTGCCACGATAGGCCACATTGTCGGTATGTCCTTCCACCATTACATTTATATCAGTGTTTTCTTCCAATATCTTTGATAGCTCGGTTATGGCTTTCATACCTTCTGCCGATACTGTCCAACTACCCGAAGCAAACAGCAATTTATCTTCCATCGATACATACACTTTACCATCTTTTACCTCAATCTTCAAACCTTTGTTTTCAAACCCTACCAAAGCGTCGGCTACTTTTTGGCGTATTTCGTTTATGGCTCGTTCTTTTTCTTCGAGGGCTTTTTTCAATTCTTGTTCTTTCTCTTCCAGTTTGCGAGTAAGGTCGTTCATGTGTTCTTTGCGTTCTTTGTATTCTTTTTGTAGCACTTCCAAACGACTTTCTTTTTCGTTGAGTTCTTTTTCACGTTCTTCCAATAGTAGACGTGCTGATGTCAAATCATTGTTTTTGCCCGTAAGCTGAGCCATATATGCAGCTGTGGTTTCTTCGTATTTCTTTTTGGCTGCAGAGTATTCAGCGTTCAACTGTTTTAGCTCGTCGTTGAGGCGTTCGATGTCTTTTTCGTTATTGCTTATAGTGCCTCTAAGTTGCTTGTTTTGTTCCAACAAGCGTTTATTCTCGCTATTGGTGGCTGCCAATTCGTCTTTGGTTATCGAGTATTGTTTGTTCAATCTGTCGTTTTTCGACTCCAATGCTGCATACTTTTCCATCGACACACACGATGTCATTACTATTGATAGCACTGTTATTCCTATTAATATCTTTTTCATCATTGATATATTATTTAAATGTTTTTGTTTATTTTATTATTGATTTATTTCGGTCATCATAGGGCAATGGTCGGAGTGTTTTGCTTCGGGCAATATCACCGAACGAACGAGTCGTTCACGCAAATGGTCGGCAACCATTATGTAATCTATACGCCACCCTTTGTTGTTGGCTCTTGCGTTAAAGCGGTAGCTCCACCACGTATAGTTATGTGGTTGAGGATTGAAGTATCGGAAAGTGTCTATAAATCCCGATTTCAAAAAATTTCCAATCCATTCTCTTTCTTCGGGCAAAAAGCCTGAGTTGTTGGCATTGCGCACCGGGTCGTGGATGTCTATAGCTTGGTGGCATATATTAAAATCGCCACAAATAACAAGGTTGGGTCGTTGATGCTTTAGGTCGTTGATATAATTTTGAAAATCGTCGAGCCACTTCATTTTAAAGTCTTGGCGTTGGTCGCCACTTGTGCCACTTGGATGATACACACTTATCACCGAAAGGTCGCCAAAGTCGGCGCGTAAAAAGCGTCCTTCTCTATCGTATTCCGGAATACCTATACCCACTTGTACTATATCTGGAATTTGTTTGCAAAGTATTGCCACTCCGCTATATCCCTTCTTTTCGGCAGAGTGCATATATGTGTGATATCCGGCCATCGAAAAATCCATTGAGGGTATTTGGTCGGGTTGTGCCTTTGTTTCTTGCAGGCATAGCACATCGGGCGAAGTAACAGTAAGCCATTCCATAAAACCCTTACCCATAGCTGCTCGTATGCCGTTGACATTGTAGGTTGCTATTTTCATATTGTTGTACCTCGTTTTTATTTTTTTTGCTGAGAACTTAAACGCAGAAGTTCGTTTTTTATTGTAAGGTGTGTGATGTTTCTTTAGGCAATTTCTAAAAATTACTTTGCAGGTGATTTGTGATTTTTTACTAGAAAGATTTCTACTTTCTTTTGATTGAGCATAGCGGGCTATGTGATTGAAAAAGAAATAGAAAGATTTCGGTAAAAAACACAAAGTTGCGATTAAGCGAGAAAGAGTAATGTTCACATTAGCTCTTTCGAGCGTTAGCAACTTCGACGAAGTCAACAACGCAAAAGTTCTTATAGAAGGATAAATACTTGCTCAGAACGTGGAATTTTTAGAAGTTGCCTTTAGTAAAATAGGGCAATAAAGAAGATAATTGTGCGTTATTCAACAATATTCAATAAATTATACATATAATGAAGAAAATATTATATTGGTTGCTGACAAATTTTTCGTTGGTATACAAAGTATTGGCAGTGTTGTTAGTCTCGTTTTTGATATTATTGGTATTTCCCAATCAAAAAAAATCGGACTATGATTTTGTGGCAGGAGGTTTTTGGAATAGCGAAGATTTATATGCCCCATTCGATTTTGCTGTACAAAAATCGCAAGAAGAAATAGATAGAGATATAGCAACTGCAAAGAGTGATGCTTTGTTGTTTTTTTATTTTGATTCGGTAGTTTATAGTAAGGTCGAAAACCAATTGCTTAATATGGATTGGACTCTTACCAATTATCAACGCAATGAACTGCTGAGGTTGGTAACTCGAATATATTCACGTGGCTATTTACAATTACCCGACAAGGTGGATATAAACAGAACGATAGTATTGCTCAAAGGAAATGTGGGAACTACTCGGGAGTATAACGATTTTTACTCCAAAGCACAGATTAATGATTTGTTGCACGAGCAACTTGAAGGTTACGGTAAATCAGATTCGTTGCGAATATATCTATTGAACAATGTATTGCAGCCGAATATAGTTTTCGATGATATAAGAACTAAATTGGAAGAGGATTCGCGTTTGTCGCAAATATCTTCGGCATCGGGTATGGTATCGATGGGGCAACTTATAATATCGAAAGGAGAGTACATAACACCCGAAAAAGCCAATGTGCTTAAATCGTTGGAAGGCGAAAAAAAGACACGCTTTGATGTAAACTATTCGGTACTTAACCGAAACATAGGCTTGTATTTGTTGATAATAATAGCATTTACGGCATTGTTTTTATTCTTGGCACTTATCAAGCATCCTTTGCTTACCGACAATAAGAAGGTAACTTTTGTGTTGTTTATTATATTTTTGATGTGCTTTATGGTGGCTATGCTGTTGCGTATCAATCCCGATTTGGTTATGTTAGCTCCTTTGTGTTTGGCTCCTATATTGGTAAGGGTATTTTTTGATATGAGAGTGGCATTATACATTCATTTAGTCATCATTATAATTATAGCGTCGTTTGTGCCAAATAGCTTCGAGTTTATTTTTTATCAGCTTATAGCCGGTATGATGAGCATAATCAGTGTAAAGAATTTCGAGCATAGGAGCAACTTCTTTGTAGTTAGTTTGATAGTGTTTCTTACTTATTCGGCTATATATGTTGCCGGAGTTTTAAGTCAAGATACAACATTGGAGAATGTAAATGTGAATCGATTTTTGATATTCTTTTGCAATGCTTTACTATTGCTTATGGCATTTCCATTCACTTATTTGTTCGAAAAGATATTTGGTTTTGTATCGGTGCTTACACTACTCGAAATTTCTAGTACCAACACCAAGGCATTGCGAGATTTGTCGAACAAAGCACCCGGCACTTTTCAGCATTCGGTGCAGGTTGCCAATATCGCCGAAGATATGATAAACGAAATAGGTGGCGACTCGTTGTTGGCACGTGTAGGTGCATTGTATCATGATATAGGAAAGATGTATGCACCATTGTATTTTACCGAAAATCAAACTTCGGGTTTCAATCCTCATGCCGAATTGGAAAGTGAGAATAGTGCTTCGATTATTATCGCACACGTGAGAAATGGTGTAGAAATGGCAAAAAAATATCATTTGCCCGAAGGCGTTATTGATTTTATACGCACACATCACGGCACAACCAAAACAGGCTACTTCTATAATCGCTATATCATAGAACACCCCGATGAACCGGTGGATGAGGCTTTATTTGCCTACAATGGACCCAAACCGTATTCGAGAGAAACAGCTGTAGTAATGCTCGTAGACTCGGTGGAAGCCGCCGTAAGGAGTTTGAATACTCATGATAAAGAATCGATAAGTTCATTAATAGACAGAATAGTTGAAGGTAAGATACGAGATAATCAATTTTCTAATTGTAATATCACTTTCAGAGACATCGACACAATAAAGCGTATCCTTAAAGATAAAATGCTGAGCATATACCATGTAAGAATTGCTTATCCTGTGGTTGATGGCTCGAAAGGAAAGTAGAAATAGTAGTATACATAATGTATAGTAAAATATATATCGCTGATGAAAAAAGATAATTTATTTGGATACACATTAAATGATTTGCAACAAGTTTGTGAAAACGAAAAGTTTCCTAAGTTTACAGCCAAGCAGATGGCCGATTGGTTGTACAAGAAACGTTGCTCAAGCATTGATGAGATGACTAATCTTTCACTCAAAATACGTTCGCGTCTTAATGAATTATATGTGTTGGAAAAGAGAGAACCTGTTCATTCGCAGACATCTGTCGATGGCACAAAGAAGTATCTTTTTTCGGTTGGTGAAAATCATTACGTCGAAAGTGTTTATATTCCTGACAAAGACAGGGCGACATTGTGTATATCGTCGCAGATAGGTTGTAAGATGGGCTGTAAATTTTGTGTTACCGGCAAGCTGGGCTTTAAGGGTAATCTTACTGCAGCGGAAATATTGAATCAAATATTCAGCATTCCTGAAAGTTTGTCTTTAACCAACATAGTGTATATGGGCATGGGCGAACCTTTCGATAATTTTGATGCTGTGCTTCAAAGCATACAGGTTCTTACTTCGGAATGGGGAGTAGCTATGAGTCCGAGACGTATAACGGTGTCTACGGTAGGCGTAATACCCGGAATAAGAGAGTTTATGGAAAAAACAGAATGTCATTTAGCAGTAAGTCTTCATGCTCCTACAGGCGACAAACGATCACAAATAATGCCTATGCAAAAAGCGTATCCTCATAGCGAGATAGTGCGTATGCTTAGAAAATATGATTGGAGTGGTCAACGCCGACTGTCGTTTGAATATATTGTTTTTAAAGATTTTAATGACGATGAAGAGAATGCCGGAAAACTTGTAAAATTGTTACATCATTTAAAATGCAGAGTCAATCTTATCAGATTTCACGTTTCTGAAGGAGTGCCTCTTGAGGGAGTGGATATGGATAAAATGATAGCATTTAGAGACTATTTGTCAAACGAGGGTATTATATGCACTATAAGGGCTTCGAGAGGTGAGGATATAATGGCTGCATGTGGCTTATTGGCAGGTAAAATGGAATAGTCGGGAGGGAGATAAATATTCCTCTCGACATTGTTCGAATTTCCTCGTGATGTTGTTTGGATTTTCTCCCGTCGTTGTTGAAAATCTTCGCAACATAGGTTGTCTACACTTTTTTATTCAACAATATGTTTTGAATATTGAGAGATTATTTGTTGTTCTGCAATTCATCGAAACTTCGTTGTATTTTACACTGCGAAAAAAAATCTTTGTATGTATAAAAAATAACTCTCGAATGAATAAAATTTGTCTTATCTGTAGTTTTTTTTTGCTTGTGCGATTTTTTTTGGATTTTATTCTAACAAAAAAATGTGCATAAGTGGTATTAATCAAATTATGCTTGCTTTTATTGTCATATATTGTTGTAATATAAGATGTTTAATGCTTTATATCTTTATTGTGAATGTTTCTATGTTGTTAATTATCAATAGTATAGTTTAATGTTTTGATGTATAGATAATTGCAAATACGGCTTGTTTATATGCTTTTGATTATTAGTAATATTTATCGGTTTTGAATAAAAAGAAGGTGAAAAAGTGAGAAAGTGTAAAAAATATTTTTTTTATTGAAAAAAAAGTATTATATTCCGCCGCTTGAGTGGTAGTTTTTATTATTTGTTTATTTATCAGATTGTTGTTGCTACTTGGGTAAAAAGAGCTATTAAAAAGGCTGTTTTCAGTACATAAAAAAAATGAATTATGCAAATTTTTTTTCAAACATGCAATTGTTTTTTTCTTTATAAATTTGCAAACGAAAATACGAAAAGAAAAATATATCGTAATACATTTAAAATATAGATATTACTATAAAAAAATGATTGCTAATAAAGATTGTAAAATAGTTTGGAATAAATGTCTTGGTGTTATACGAGATATATTGCAAAACGAACAGTTGTTCAACACTTGGTTTAGACCTATTGTTCCGTTGCAATTGGAGAATAGTGTATTGACTATCCAGGTGCCAAGTCATTACTTTTACGAGTATTTGGAAGAGCATTATATCGATCTTTTGCGAAAGACCATACGTCGTGAATTGGGTAATGGTGCACAATTGCGTTACACTATTTTGATGGAAAGAACTATTGGTTCCGGAACCAATGTGGTCTTGCCTTCCACAGGATACAAAGCCGTTCATAATTTGCCAAAAGATATGCCTATCAACATTAATACCGAAAATGCTAAGGATTTTCCTAATCCTTTCACCATACCGGGTATTCAAAAAGTGAGAATACATTCGCAATTAAATGGTAATTACACATTGGAAAATTTTGTAGAAGGGGAGTGTAACCGATTAGCACGTTCGGCAGGGTATGCTATAGCCGAAAATCCGGGTCGCACTAGTTTTAATCCTCTTTTGATATATGGTAATGCCGGATTGGGAAAAACCCATTTGGCACATGCCATTGGTATAAAAACAAAAGAGAAATATCCCGACAAAACAGTTTTGTATGTTACAGCCGAGCAGTTTTCGCAACAGTTTCGTGAAGCATCGGCAAATCAGACTGTCAATGACTTTATGCACTTCTATGAAATGATAGATGTGCTTATTATTGACGACATACACTTTTGGGAAAACAGAGTGCAAAAAACTCAAGAAGCATTTTTTCACATATTCAACTACTTGCACCAAAGAGGTAAACAAATCATTATCACTACCGATAAAGCACCTGCCGATTTGGCCGGGTTGGAATCGAGATTGATTTCGCGTTTGAAGTGGGGATTGTCGGCAGATATTCAAGCACCGAACGTAGAAACACGTATGGCTATTCTTAAACAAAAGTTGGCCAACGATGGTGTGGAAATGCCTCACGAGGTGATAGAATACATTGCATATAATATTAACACCAATGTTCGTGAACTCGAAGGAGCATTGATATCGTTGATGGCTCAATCGTCGTTAAATAAAAAGCAGATAACTATTGATTTGGCTAAACAGATGATAGACAAATTTGTGAAAAATACTGCTCGCGAAATAACCATCGATTATATACAAAAGGTAATATGCGATTATTTCAATTTGCCAATAGAAAGCATACAGTCGCATACTCGCAAACGCGAAATAGTACAAGCTCGTCAATTGGCTATGTATTTTGCCAAAAAAATGACAAAAGCATCGTTGGCTATAATAGGTTTGCAATGTGGCAACAAAGACCATGCCACAGTATTGCACGCATGCAAAACAGTAACTAATCTTGCCGAAACCGATAAACAATTTCGTTTTTGGGTTGAAGAGTTGGAAAAGAAGTTTAATCAATAGATACTTTTATTTTTTTCATAATATTGTTATTGTACCTTTACCTCTTGCACAGAGGTAAAGGTTTTTTTGAACTTAATACTATTTGTTTATGAAAGTACCATTCAAACCGGGAACATTGATTTATCCGTTGCCAGCCATTATGGTAAGTTGTGGCAATAGTCCCGAAAATTACAACATAATTACGGTGGCATGGACCGGAACTATATGCTCCGATCCGGCTATGTGTTATGTGTCGATACGCAAAGAGCGTCATTCGCATGATTTGATAAAAGAAACAGGTGAGTTTGTGATAAATATCACCACTGAAGCATTGGCTAAGGCCACTGATTGGTGTGGAGTAAGGTCGGGACGCGACTATAATAAGTTTAAAGAAATGCATCTAACCCCACAGCAAGGGCAAGTGGTGAAGGCTCCTCTTATTGCAGAGTCGCCACTGAATATAGAATGCAAGGTGGTGGAGATAAAAGAACTTGGCTCGCACGATATGTTTATTGCCGAAGTGGTAGCTGTGAATGCCGAAGAAAAACTTATAGATAAATCGACAGGTGCATTTCAGTTAAATCATGCCAAACCTTTGGCTTATTCACATGGCAAATACTATGGCTTGGGCGAAAAATTGGGTTCGTTTGGTTTTTCGGTGGCTAAGCGTAAAAAGTAAACGGAGTTACGGAATTACAACTAACTTACAGCTTATAGCTTTCTGCTAAAGCTCATGCTATCAGGTGGCTGTAACTTTGATTGTTCGTTTGAAATTTTGTGGCGAAGGATGTTGAATAATATAATTGCCTGATTGATAGTGTGTATTCTATTGTTTGTTATAACTGAGTGAAATTTAAATATCATGCTATCAAGATGTTGATGCTGATACGGTGTCTTTTTGGGTGCTTTGAATGCTTAAAACGTTCTATAGCAGTGTATTTGTTTTTCCGGAACCCTATTTTATGTCTTACATATCATACTTGCAGATACTTATAGCTTAGATGCAATAAATAAAACTCGAAGGTAAATTATACAATTATTATTATGATATACATACATATTCCTTTCTGTAAACAACGTTGCATATATTGTGCTTTCTACTCGGTGTCTACTGTTAGCGATAAGCAGAAATATCTAGATGCATTATGCAAAGAGTTGGAATGCCGAACCAATTATCTTCCGGATAGAAAGATAACTACTATATACATAGGAGGTGGCACTCCTTCGATACTTAGTATTGAACAACTGAGTAAGATATGCCACACTATACAAAGTAATTACGATATTGCTAATGTGGAAGAGTTTACCATAGAGGCTAATCCTGAGCAGTTGACTATGGATTATTTACAAGCATTGAAGCAGTTAGGTTTTGTGGATAGGATAAGTATAGGTGTGCAGACTTTCGATGACGACAAACTGAAAATGCTCAACCGCAGGCATAGTTCTGCTATGGCTTTGGAAGCAATAAAGAATGCTCAAAAACTTGGGTTCAATAATATAAGCATCGACCTTATATATGGTATACCGGGTATGACATTGCAACAGTGGCAAAAGAACTTGGATATAGTAGCCGGTTTGAATGTGCAACATCTTTCGTGCTATGCACTTACAGTGGAGCAAGGTACTATGTTGGACACTCTTATCCAAAAGGCTAAGATACCACAGGTGGACGACGATGAAACCATAAAGCACTACAATGCTTTACAGCGATGGATTGAGAACAATGGTTTTATTCAATACGAAATATCCAATTATTGTAAGCAAGGTTTTGAAGCTAAGCACAATAGTAGGTATTGGGATTGTACGCCTTATCTTGGAGTGGGGGCTGCTGCTCATTCTTTTGATGGCTCTTCGAGGCAGTGGAATATTGATAATGTAGTTGCATATATAGAAGGTATAAATAATGCAAATCCTATCTATTCGGCAGAACGGCTATCTCAAAAAGATATGTATAACGAATATATAATGACAGCATTGCGTACCGCAAAGGGATTAGACAATGATGTGTTGGCAAAATATCGGCAGTATTGGTCGGAAGCCGAAAAGTTGCTTGAAAAGTATATATATAATGGTATGGTGTTGAAAACAGAATGTGGTTACAAACTTTCGAAGCAAGGTTTTTTGTTCGCCGACGCAATAGCCGCTGATTTGTTTTGTATTTCTCAGTAAAGACTTTCTGCAATTTCCAAAATTTCATGTTTTGGAATAATCGAAGAACCTTCTTTGAAACTTTTGCATTGTTGATTTCGTCGATGTTGCTATCGCTCGAAAGTTCTAATGCTGAGGAATTGCTCGTTATTCACATAATCTCTACATTGTGTTTTTTTTGCATTGCGAAGTTGCTAAAGCCCGAAATAGTTAATGTAAATATTACTCTATTGCTTGCTTAATCGCAAATTTGCCGAAATCTTTCTATTTCTTTTTCAATCGCATTGTCCGCTATGCTC
The DNA here is from genome assembly GCA_017507285.1 of Bacteroidales bacterium. Taxonomy (GTDB): domain Bacteria; phylum Bacteroidota; class Bacteroidia; order Bacteroidales; family P3; genus HGM05376. The sequence goes on from JAFWBF010000155.1 coordinate 28,149, forward strand.
AATCAAAAGAAAGTAGAAATCTTTCTAGTAAAATTCCGCAAGTTACTTATTAAGTCAATTTTTAGAGATTGCCTAAGTAAACTAACGGCTAAGAGCTGAATCCTAAAGTTGCTTTCTTTAATATCCTAAAACTTGAATTTTCAGAAACTTATTGCAACATCGTTTGCAGGCCATTGTCTTTGCATTAAAACAAAATTGCGTTATCGTAAGAAGTATAGTGCCGAAACTGTTATATATATACTACTCTACATATTATATATATAGTGTTACACCTGTTATGATATAAATGTCCTCACGTCGTGAGGAACATTCTCTCACGTCGTGAGCGGTATCTCCTCACGACGTGAGCAAAGTATAAATAAAATATATCGAATACTAATAATATAACTTATGCGATACTATATACAAAACATATCGGACACTATATGTTTAACGCAAAGGCAAAAGTTTTTTGATGTAAACATAAAAGTTTTTTGATGTAAAGTAAAATCTCTTTAAGTCAACTTATGAATAATGCTTTGAAAGGGAGATGTGTCGTTTGTGGGAGACGTACCGTTTTTTTTTGATTTTTTGAGACGTGCCGTTCGTAGAGACGCGCCGCGGCACGTCTCTTATTGCGGAACGTCTCTTATTACGTCGCATTTCTATGGTTGCATTGTATTTGCACACATACAATATATACGCATAGTGCGTTTCTTATCGCTTAAAAGAAAACCAGTCGGCTAAAGTCGTGCCACACCTCGTTGGCTGCTTCTATAATTTGGTTGGCTGTTACTTGCAGTATATCGTTGTTTATCTCCTCTATGGTGTCCACCTTGCCGAAAGTCATAAAAGCTTTTCCCATGCTTTGCATCTCGCTTAGTGCCGATTCGGCATTTATGGCCACTTGTCCTATAAGCTGTTGTTTGGCGGCGTTTAGCTGTGTTGGCGATAGCTTTTGGGTTTTCAGTCGGTTTATTTCGTGGGCTATAAGTTCGTTTATCCTTTCCCTAAAGTCGGCATCCATGGCGGCGTATATATAAAATATTCCGGTGTCGCTCATAGGGTTGTATTGCGATTCTATGTTGTAGCACAAGCCATACTTTTCTCTTATGCCCATATTCAGCCTCGAGTTTAGAGCCGGTCCGCCCAATATGTTGTTCAGCAGCGAAAAAGCCACCTTTTTGTCGCTATGGGTGTTGTAGGCAGGGCAGCCTATCAGGGCATGGGCTTGGTGGATATGTTTGTTTTTTTCTATTTCAAACTGTATGTATTGGTTTGGGGCGGTGCGTTGGCCGGCAGTGGTGTGGGGGGCTATATGGCCAAAGTGTTTCTCGCACATCGCCACCACTTTTTCGAACGCCGTGTTGCTCACTATCGATATCACCATCTTATCGGTGGTGTAGTTTTGTTTTATAAATGTGCTTAGGTGCTTACCTGTGGTTTTGCGTATGTTTTTGGCGTTGCCCAATATGTTGTGGGCAAGGCTGTGAGTGCCAAAAAACTGTTCTTCAAACTCGTCGAATATCAGTTCCGAGGGGGTGTCTTTATACGAGTTTATCTCGTCGAGTATCACGTCGCGTTCTTTTTCTATCTCCTTTTCGGGAAAGGTGGAGTTGAACAATATGTCGGCAAACAGCTCGAGGCAGCGGTTCAAATGTTTGTCCAATGCCGAGGCATACACGCAGGTTTCTTCCTTGGTGGTGTAGGCGTTCAGCTCACCACCAACGCCATCGATGCGGTTCAGTATGTGATATGTCTTGCGTCGGGTGGTGCCTTTAAAGATGGCGTGTTCGATAAAATGGGCTATACCTTCGTTGTGCTTGTTTTCGTCGCGCGAACCAACGTTGATAAACACCCCGCTATGAGCCACCATACTGCGTGTAGCTTTATACACTATGCCTATCCCATTGGCCATTCGGTGGTAGTTATACACTGCTTCGGATATTATTTTATTATTAGTTTTCAACAAATTATTGTATTTATATGTTGTTTCTATAAAACGCAAAGTTACACTTTTTTTTTGGATAATGTCCAAATTATTTTGTGTTTCGAGCAAATAAATGCCAAAGAGGTATTTGAGGCGATATGTATTTGACAACATAAAACAAAAAAAACTGAATAATGAAGATAGTAGATAACGACCCTTGGTTGCAGCCCGTTGTGGCTAAGATAGAAGCGCGGCACCAAGCCTATGTTGATAGGAAACGGAATATAGAAGAACATTATGGCAGCCTTTACCACTATGCAGGTTGGCACCACCGGATGGGCTTTAGCTATAGCCCCGAAGATGGTTGCTGGTATTTTAGAGATTGGTTACCGGGTGCATCGGAGGTGTATCTTACGGGGTCGTTTGCCCATTGGGAGCCCTGTCGCTATCCTTTGAAAAGGTGCGAAGGTGGGGAATGGGAGGTGGCAATAGCCGATGCCGACTTGGCCAACGAAGAGGTGATGCTGTATGTGAAAGGACCACAGGGATATAGCATGCACATACCGGCTTTTGCCAATTATGCCACACAAAACCCCGATACCAAGGCTTTTGTGGCTAAGGTGTATGTGCCTCAAAAGCCTTTCGATTGGCAAGGCGATAGAGGAATATCGTTGGCCGATAAGCAATTGTTTATCTACGAATGCCATGTGGGTATGGCCACCGAAAGGGAAGCAGTGGGAAGCTATGCCGAGTTTGAACAGCGTATGATACCTTATGTGAAAAGCTTGGGCTACAATGTGCTGCAGATTATGGCTTTGGCCGAACATCCTTACTATGGCAGCTATGGCTATCAGGTGAGCAACTTTTTTGCTCCTTCGTCGAGGTTTGGCACTCCCGATGAACTTAAGCACCTTATACGCACTGCTCATCAAAGCGGTTTGGCGGTGGTGATGGATTTGGTGCATTCGCATTTTGTGGCAAACACCAACGAGGGGCTTAATATGATAGATGGTACTGCTGACCTTTATTCTCCTCCCGACTCTCAAGGTCATCATCCTTTTTGGGACACCAAACTATTCGATTATACAAAACCCGAGGTGCAGCGCTTTTTGCTATCCAACATCAGGTATTGGATGGAGGAATATCACATCGACGGCTTTAGGTTCGATGGTGTTACTTCTATGATATATCATCATCATGGCTATATCGACAACTTTGGCACCCACGACAACTATTTCGGTTCGCAGGTAAACGAGCCTGCCATTACATATCTTATGCTTGCCAACGACCTTATACATACCATAAAACCTGCTTCTGCCACCATAGCCGAAGAGGTGAGTGGTATGCCCGGAATAGCAATACCGATAACCGACGGCGGCATAGGCTTCGACTATCGTATGGCAATGGCAATACCCGACTATTGGATAACATTGTTGAAAGATTATCGTGATGAGGATTGGAATATGTATAAGCTATGGAATGTGATGAACGACAGGATATGGAATGTGAAAACGGTGGCCTATTGCGAGAGCCATGACCAAGCCATGGTAGGCGACCAAACCATCGCTTTCCGTCTTATGAACGATGAAATGTATTACTCCATGGAAAAGGAGGTGCATACCATTAATGTGGATAGGGGAGTGGCATTGCATAAGATGATACGTTTGTTTACCCTCCTGACGGGCGGGCAGGCCTACCTCAACTTTATGGGCAACGAGTTTGGCCACCCCGATTGGATAGACTTTCCGCGAAAGGACAATGACTGGAGCTACCGTTATGCCCGTAGGCTGTGGCATTTGATAGAAGATGGTGGGCTTAAATACGATTATTTGTTGGAGTTCGATAAGGCTATGCTTCAATTTGCCAAGAGTAGGAATGTGATGAGGTTGGATTTTCCAAACCTTTTGCTTTGCGACGAGGAACACAAAACCATAGCCTTTGGCCGAAACCATTGGGTGGCAGTGTTTAATTGGCATCCAATGCTTTCCGAAGCCAGGTATATCGTGCCTGTAAAACAGCCGGGCAAGTATAGGGTGGTGCTTTCTACCGACGATGAGCGTTTTGGTGGCTTTGGCAGAATAAACAAGGAGGTGGAATACCTATCGCATACCTACAAAAAAAGGCACTACATATCGGTGTATAATACCAATCGTAGTGCCAATATCTTCGAACGAGTAGATTGAACTACTTCTTTTTGTGTGTTTTTTTGTCGGTGGTGCTTATTCCGGCTTTCTTTCTGCGACGTTCGCGTAGGATGTATACCACACCCATTACCAGCATAAAGTAGAAAAACGAGAAGTAAGGCAGGCTTACTGCTTTGTGCAATAGAGGTAACATCACGTCCATGTCGCCAAATGGCAGTTGCTGACCGCCTGTGCCTATGGCTATTATCACTGCCGTGAGTACAACAAAGGCTGCCACTATCCACAGCATGGTGCGTTTTATGGTTTTAAGTGGGGTGTGATTGGCTATCCAATAGCGGAATATCGACACTGTGAGCCCCGCTGCCAACACATATATTATTATGTCTATTATTTGACTTTCTTCCATATAGTTGTTGTATTAAAAACCTGCTATGGCTGCTATTGCCACGTATGCCCAATGTGCCACAATACCGGCAGTCAAACCACCTATAAAGTGCGATAGTATGGCTTTGGAAGTAAGTTTGCGATAACCCATCGAGTCGAGCATGGCGGTGTGTGTGCTAAGGAAACCGCTCCAACACATACCCATGGCTGTAAACACTGCTATGGCGTTGTTGTCGATAAGACCTTCTTGTATAAAGCGAGGTATCAAACCCAATGCGGCACCCACGGCACCCAACGATGTGATAGGGAATGCCACAAGTTCGGGGTTGGTGAAACCAAACAACCATTCAAACACAAAGTTTATCTTTCCTGCCAAATAGGGCAATAGAGCCACACCTTCGTAGGCACTGCCTGTATATGTGCCGTCGGCCGATGGTCCAAAGGTTAGTATCATTACAAATGTGGATATGATAAGCACGCCGGGAATGATGGCAAGACCTATTTCCACTCCCGATTTTCCGCCGTCGAGTATGGCGTTAAGGCCACGTAGGAAAGCACCACCTTCGCTTTTAAACGATATCTCTTGTTCGTTACCGCCCACTGCCACGTCTTCGCGTAGTTCGGGGTTGTGTTTAAGAGTGAAGTATTGCATCATGCGTGTACTTACTATACTGCCCACAAATGAGCCTATAAGACCTATAACGGCACCGGTGCCGAAGCCTTTGCCGGCCATAAATGCTATCACCACCAATCCCATACCAAAAGCGGTACCAAAGTTGGTAAGCGACACTATTTGATATTTTTTAAAGTATTGGCTGAAGTTCTTTTCTTTGGATAATGATATGATGGCGGGGTTGTCGGAAAGGAATGTAAGCACAGCACCCAACGCTGCCACACCGGGTAGGTTGTATAGGGGTTTCATTAACGGACGTAGTATCACTTCGATAAGGCGAACTACTCCAAATTCGGTAAGCAACTTGCCCAATGCACCTGTAAGCACGGTGATACCCATAATGTATAGCACTGTGTTTAGCAACAAATCGTGGGCTGTGGTCATTATTGTGTTCAACATATTGTTCATCGACATCTCATGAGCCAAATAGCCAAAGATGGCAAAAAACAATGCCAAGAATATTACTGCCTCAATGAGGCGTTTGCTGAGGAAGTTTAATTTTTTCATCGTTCTCTAATGTTTTGCTATGTTATAGTTTTATGTATTTCATGAAATTGACACGCCAAGTAAGTCCCATATTAAAGTGAAACTCGTTAGTACCGGCATTCTTTACTGCAAAAAAAGTGTGTAGGCGAACATCTTTACTATCGTTGATGGGGAAGTATTCGGCTCCTATACCATAGTAGTGATATTCGGTACCGGGGGTTACAAATATGTCCCAATACTCCGATTCAGGTATGTATATCGGGTTGCCGTTTGCATCTATGGTTTGTGCTTTGTTTACATCGTAGCCTCCTTTAGCAAAGAGGTTCCATTTCTCGTTCATATTCCATTCCATTTTGGCTATAACGGAGTAGTCGTCGCCAAAAAAGTGTTCTTGCTTGTCGGTGGCACGGTTCATAATGTCAATATAGCAGTTAAAGTTGTCGAGAACAAGTTTGTTGCCCAAGGCTATATAGTTTATGTAGCTGCCTCTTTTGTATTCTACCATATTCACCGAGTATATGGTTTTGAAGTGCTCAAAGTTGCCAAACCATATCAGGTTGTAGGCATAAAGGTTTTCCAACGGACTTGAGGTATAGTTGGAGTTGGCAAATTGTAGGCTGATGTTGTGGTTGCCACTATTGTCGGTATAAGTAGCAGTAACACCAAATTGGTAGCATGTGATGTTGTTCCAAAAATCGGACCAATAGTACACATCAATAGGAGGAGCGTCGTATTCAAAACCACCTATTTGAAACACTTGCTTACCTCCCGATATGGAATAGTTTTTGTTGAACTCGTAGGTAAGATAAATCCAATCAGTGCCATCGAATATCGATTTCATACCGGTGTTGGGTAGTATACGTTGGCGGAAGTTGTACGAAAACTTATCGGTAATATTGCCGGCCATTGCAATGTTGATATACTTACCCGAAAATCCACCTAGGGTATTTAGAGTAGTATCCTCGTAAGATTGACAATCGTAGTCGAATCTGCTTTCGAAACGCAGTGTATTTAGGATAGGTTTCGATTCGTTTTGTGCATATACACTTCCCGTAAGAAATATTGCAATAATAGCATAAAATGCTTTTAATCTGTTTTTTGTGTTCACTTTTGATTGTATTTTATATTCACTAAGTGAGTGCAAAGGTACAACTTTTTTGTGTAATAAAAGTCGTATTCTCAAATATTGTGATAAAAAAGTGTAAAATTGACAACAGACAAACAGACTATAATTAGGAACTACGACCTCTATGTGTGTTTAGCTCAAAGCTCATCGCTCAAAACTCAAAGCTCAGTGGCAGCAATGTATTGATACCTTCAAGTATGATTATCTTGTTGTTGCCACTATATAGTATTATTCTTATTTTTTGTTTTCCGAGTGTTTCGTATTCGTATAATGTTTGCCTGCAAGCACCGCAAGGCAATGCAGCACACCATTGGTTGCTACTGTTTTTGCCTATTACGGCTATTGCCTCCACTGTGGTGTGGGGGTTGTTGGCCATAGCCGAAAATAGTGCCACGCGTTCGGCACATAGCCCCGATGGGTATGCTATATTTTCTTGATTGTTGCCCGGCACTATCTTGCCGTTGCTTAGCTTTACGCCGGCGCCTACTTTAAAACCACTATATGGCGAGTAGGCTTTATCTGCAGCCAACATGGCTTGAAGTAGCAATTCTTTGTCAGATACAGACAATTCTTCGATGGAATTGTATTCTTCGTATTCTATTTTTATACTTTTTCTGGTCATTTGTTTACTATTATGATTAAATGATGTATCTTTGCAATGTTTTTCTATAACGCAGAAAGTGTTATAAAAGTATGGTAGTAAGTATTATTGATTAATAAAAAGTAGAATAACAATTATGGTAAAAATAGCAGATATAGAGATAGGAGAGTTTCCGCTTATATTATCGCCGATGGACGATATTACAGATTTGCCTTTTCGTTCGATATGTAAGCCTTATGGGGTTGATATGCTTATTACCGAGTTTATAGCAGCCGATGGTATAATACGCGAAGCCGATAAAAGTCGTAAAAAGATGACATTTGTAGAAACAGAGCGACCTATTGCTGTTCAGATATTTGGCCACGATTTGGATTCGCTATTGCAGTCGTTGGAGTTTGTGGAGGCTGTAAATCCCGACTTTATAGATATCAATTGGGGGTGTCCGGTAAAGAAGGTGGCAGGTCGTGGTGCAGGTTCGGGTATATTGAAGGATATTCCCAAGATGATAGCCATAACAGAAGCATTGGTTAAGGCTTCGAAACTGCCCATCACTGTAAAAACGCGTATAGGCTACGAAGAAACTAATAAGCCTATAGTGGAAGTGGCCGAACGTTTGCAAGACATAGGTGTGAAAGCCATAAGTATACACGGACGTACTAAAACACAGATGTATAAAGGCGAAGCCGACTGGACTTTGATTGGTAAGGTGAAAGAAAATCCACGTATGACGATACCTGTTTTTGGCAATGGCGATGTAACTTCGGCCGAGATAGCATTGGATATGAAAAACAGATATGGAGTAGATGGTATATTGATAGGACGAGGGGCTATAGGTAATCCATGGATATTTGAACAGACAAAGAGAGTGTTGTCAGGGCAAATTCAGCGTGATATAACTATCGAAGAGCGAGTGGAGGTGTGTAAAAAGCATCTGCGTGCTGCCATACAATGGAAAGGCGAACGCACTGCAATAATGGAGATGCGTAAGCATTATGGAGGCTACTTTAAAGGTATTCCCGACTTTAAGCAGTTTCGTATACCATTGGTAACCTATACTACAATAGAAGAATTGTTGCCAATATTTGATGCAGTGGTTGATTTTTATTCAAAGCAATAGATATGGTTGAAAATACATCGCGATGAATTTACAATAACCTCGTGATGTTGATACAGCAACCTCGTGATGTAGCAACAAAATCATCACGAAGGAGTTTTGTTGTATATTTTAAATAAAAAATCCCCAACTTCGACGAGTTGAGGATTCAATACGTTATGTTATGAAACTAAAGTAACGAGTGTGCTAGTTTTTACGTTGACAATTTTTAGGTGTAACGCAAGTTCCTATTGCAGTACAAACTACTATAGGTTCTTCAAGAAAATCGGCAGCAGAGTCTGAAATATCCGGTCTTGCTACAGCTACTTTTCTTGCTTCGAATTTCATTTTACGAGAAGAGTTGCCTTCCGAAATTATTTCGCCTACAGCTTCGATATAATCGCCTGCATAAACAGGGGCAAGGAATTTTATATCTTCGTATCCGGCAAAAAGACCTTCGTCGCCGTCGCGTTTTATTAAAAGTTCGGTAGCTACGTCGCCAAACAAATGTACCATGTGAGCACCGTCAACCAAGTTGCCACCATAATGAGCATCTTTTGCACTCATTCTCAATCTTATCATTGATGTTATTGCCATGTTATTTATATTTTTTAGTGTTATTTCTTTATTATATAGTCAACAAATATGCCCGGCGTTTTAATATGTTCGTGAGCCAATGTTCCGGTCTTAACCATTTCTTGTGGTTCTACTATTACTGTTTCGGCAGCAGTGGCCATAAGAGGGCAGAAGTTTTGCGAAGTACCTTTGTATATAAGATTTCCGTCTTCGTCGCTGATGTTGGCACCTATAAGAGCAACATCGGCCTTCAATGGTTTTTCCAATAAATATTCTTTGCCATCAACGGTAACTTTTTGTTTTCCTTCTTCAACTACAGTACCCAATCCTGTAGGAGTAAGCACACCACCTAATCCTGCTCCGCCTGCACGTACACGTTCTGCTAATGTTCCTTGAGGACTGAACTCAACATCGAGTTCTCCGGCATTCATTTGATTGATAGTGTCTTCGTTTGTACCAATGTGCGATACAATAAGTTTCTTTACTTGGTGGTTCGAGATAAGTTTGCCCACACCGATATTGGGATAAGCAGTGTCGTTGCTGATGAGTGTAAGGTCTTTTACTCCTTTTGCAGCTAATGCATCAATGACAGACATTGGGGTGCCTACACCCAAAAAACCTCCAACCATAATTGTCATGCCGTCATGTATTTTTTCAACGGCTTCTTCTACTGTTATAAATTTATTCATCGTTATATTTCTTATTATTGTTACTCTATTTCGATTATTTCAAATGTTTTTAATATATTGTGTATCATTAAAATATATTCAGTGTTTGCTTTTTTTTCTATTACAAACAGATTGCAAATATATGAATTTAATTGGAAATGGTAAAATGATTTTGTCTTTTTTTTGCAATTTATTTGATAAAAAAGTCTTTTTGCATGTTTTTATTGTAGGCATAAGTTATGGTTTGTTGAAAAATGGAAAGTTTGTTTTGTTGGCTATTTTATGTTGCGAAAAAATCTATGTTTTGGTGTGATTTCTTTTCAAAAATACCCCGATAAATACGATAAAAACCTGTAAAAATGCACATTTTTGTGTATCAAAAAAAATAAAAAAAAGTTTTGTGGTATAATGCGCTGTAAATGATTATGTTATTAAAGGGTGATAGAAGAAAAACACACAAAAGTGTCAAAAAAAAACAAAAATGGTTAGGCTGTTTGAATAAATCTTACTATCTTTGCAAGTTGTATTCACACTGGTTTTTTTGATAAAAATCGGGTCGAATAGAGTTTTATATAAGTGAAAATAAATATATTGTAAAGAATAAATACTACTGCATTATGGAAGTCAAAACCTTGAAGAAAATATCATTTTTAGCACTGATATGGGGTTTTTTGTCTCTTGGCTACGCGCAACAAGAGGCACAGTTTACGCAGTATATGTTCAACAAACTTTCGTACAATCCTGGTTATGCAGGAACATCTGGTTCGATATGTTTGACCGGGTTGTATCGTGATCAATGGATGGGACTCACTTTAGACGGACCTACCGGAAGTTCTAGTGCAGAGGCAGGAGGGTATACACCACGAGATTATCTATTCACCATCGATAGTCCTATACCTTTTTTGCATGGTGCTATTGGTGCAACGTTTATCATGGATAGGGTAGGGTATACCGAATCGATGCAAGTGAGTTTTGATTATGCTTATCATGTAAATTGGGGATCGGGTGTGCTTTCCATTGGTTTGGAAGGTACTTTGAATATGATGAGTATAGATTTTTCGAACTTATATGGCTATGATGATATGACAGGAAATCCTTCAAATCCAACAAATTCGAGCAACGACCCTTTGTTAGGACAAAAAGATGAAAGTGCAAATTTGATAGATGGTTCTTTTGGATTGTTTTATCAGGAAGCAGGTAAGTTTTATGCCGGTGTTTCGATGAAGAATATATTGGCTGCTAAGTCTGAAGAAATGAATTTTCAAAATACTAGATGCATCTACTTTATGGGAGGTTATGAATATGTTCTTCCAGCAATGCCATCGGTTAGAATATTACCATCCACACTAGTGAAAACAGCCGATTTTTCGGTATTTCAATTAGATCTTTCGTGTTTAGTAGAGTACGATCGTACAGTGTGGGGGGGATTGTCTTATCGATATCAAGATGCTATAGCAGTGCTTGCCGGTGTTAACTGGAAAAAATTACGATTCGGTTTTGCTTACGATTTTACTATATCTGATTTGGGTGGTATCTCTAAACCAGGTAGAAGTAAGGGGTCAATGGAAGTATATTTACGCTATTGTTTCAACATCGTTATACCTCCAAAACCACCATCAAGTTATTTGAATACACGTTATTTGTTGTAAAAATGTAACCTTATAAAAAAAATCTCGTTATAGAAGAGACTATTTATAGAAAAAGAAACTTATTTATGAATATTAAAATTCTTATCAATATGAAGAAAATAGTTTTAATGCTCAGTGGAGTAATGTTGTTATGGAGCTGTGCAACTAGCGACCAAGGTGAGTTGACAGGTGTAAAAGAACGTCAGATATTCGAAGACATCGACCTTGCCGGAATGGTATTTGTTGAACAAGGTAATTTTATTATGGGAGGTGGAACTCAAGATAATGTTTATGGAGTAACATCGCCCTTGAGAACAGTTCAAGTGGGTTCGTTCTTTATGGACGAAACAGAGATAACTAATAACGAATATCGTCAGTTCGTTTATTGGGTGAGAGATTCTATTGCACGTCGATTGTTAGGAGAAGCTGGAATAGAAGGATTTTTAATAGAAGAAGATGAGTATGGTGAACCAATAGATCCAGCAATAATTAATTGGAAAACTAGAATTGATTGGGAAAACCAAGAAGTACGTGAAGCTTTAGAACCATTGTATTATGCAGCAAAGGATAGATTCTACAACAGAAGATCTTTTGATCCTGCAAAGTTTAACTATGAATATTATTGGATAGATTATAAGCAAGCTGCTCAAAAGACAGATTATTCCAATACTCAAAAAACAGAATATAAAGGTTCGATGTTTGCAAACAGGCCTAAAGGTTTAAATGATAGAGCTCAATTTATAAAAAGAGAAGTAATCAATGTATATCCTGATACATTATGTTGGATACATGACTATGTATACAGCAGTAATGATGATTATTCGCAACATTATTTCTCATCTCCTGCGTATGACCATTATCCTGCAGTAGGTATATCGTGGAAGCAAGCAAAAGCATTTTGTGTGTGGAGATCTAATTATTTGAATAATTATTTGAGATCAATAAATTATACCGAAATGTGTGATTTTCGTTTGCCTACTGAAGCTGAATGGGAATATGCAGCAAGAGGAGGTATGTCGGATATGCCTTATCCCTGGGGGGGGCCTTACATAAGAAATACAAACGGATGTTTCTTAGCTAACTACGAACCGTTGCGTGGACACTATGATGATGACGGAGGTATGAGAACATTGATGGTAGGACACTATGCTCCAAATGACTATGGTTTGTATGATATGTCGGGTAATGTGGCTGAATGGTGCGAAGATGCATACAACGAATCTATATATATTGTAGGTAATAGTTTGGCGTTGGCAAATAGCTATAATGCGGCTGAAGATGATCCTCCCGCAATGAAACGCAAAGTTATCCGTGGTGGCTCTTGGAAAGATCAAAAGTATTATATTCAAGTACAAACAAGAACATACGAATTTCAAGATACAGCAAAATCTTATATAGGTTTCAGATGTGTTGACTCTTATTTAGGACGTGTTAAGGGTGACAATTTGAAGGCTGCGTCTAATGTATATGCATACTAAGAGTTATAGTTCATATTGAAAATAAGTAATTAATATAAATAACATAAACAAAAACAAACAAAAAACATCAAATTATGAGTAAACTTGATAATTTAGTTCGTAGTAAGGGCTACAAAAATTTCATGGCGAAATTGTATGGTATTGGTGCTGCTATAGTTATTTTAGGAGCGATGTTTAAGATTATGCACTGGCCTGGTGCTGACCTTATGATTGTTGTTGGTATGTCAACAGAAGCTATTATCTTCTTGTTCTCTGCGATAGAGCCATTGCACGTTGAGTACGATTGGAGTTTGGTATATCCCGAATTGGCAGGTATGCACGATGGTGTTGAACATAATTCGGATGATGACGAAGAAGAACTTGACGAAGCAGTGAGTGGAAGAAGAGGAGGTAATGCAGGAACTAATGTTGTTATGGCTGGTAATCCAATGACTCAACAATTAGATAAAATGTTGGAAGATGCTAAGATCGGTCCTGAATTAATCGAAAGTTTGGGAAAGGGAATGCAAAATTTAGCAGATTCTGCAAATTCGTTGAATGGTATGGCTACAGCTGTAGCTGCAACTGACAAGTTTGTAACTAACATGGATAGTGCAGCTGATGCTGTTACAGAATTATCAGATGCTTATCGTCGTAATGCAGCTTCGATAAATAAAGATTCAGAAACATCAGAAGCTTATTTAGATAGTTTGAGAGATGCTACAAATTCTGTTGCTACTTTGTCTAATATATATAAAGAAACAGCACAAACTTTGGCAAAGGGAGATGTTTCATATGTTGAAGAATTGAAGAAAATGGCAACTAGTTTGTCGTCAATTAATGCAATGTATGAAATTCAGTTGCAAAATTCTACTTCTCAATTGGAAGCAACAAAACAAGTGCAAGATAAAATTCAAAATATGGTGGTTAACTTTGCAAATTCGGCAGACGATGTATTGAAGTACAAAGAACAAGTTGATGCATTGTCGAGAAAAGTTGCTGAACTTAACAAAGTATATGGTAATATGTTGGCAGCAATGCAAACACGTATCTAAAATTAATCATTGTATTTAACGAATAAATAATAGGATAGAATATGGGTGCAACAAATTGTCCGGAGACGCCCCGGCAGAAGATGATATCGATGATGTATTTGGTGTATTTGGCACTTTTGGCGTTAAATGTGTCAGCTATGCTTTTAAACAGCTTTATTACTGTATCAGATACAATGGATAAGTCAAACTTAGCTGTAATGGGAAAAGTGGAAGATACTTATACTAAGTTTGCAAATTTTGCGACAACTAACCCTGAAAAAGCCGGTGATCACTACAAGAAAGCTTTGGAAGTTAAAAGATTATCTGAAGAGTTAAGGGATTACATTGATAGTATAAAGTACGATTTTATAGGCCAATTAGAGAAAGTAGCGGAGTATCATGATACTGCTACAGGTGAAAAGGTAAAAGAGAATCTTTTGAGAGAAGATGGTGTTGTAGACATTGCTAAGGTTAAGGGAGTAATAGGTGCTGTAGGTGTTGGTTTTATGAAACAGTTGAGTGCAGATGCGGCTGCTCAAAACCATTTCTTAGGAAGTGGCGAATTTGATCCGTCTAATGAAGATTTAAGATCCGTTCAAATACGTAAACACATCGAAAAGTACAAAGCAGATGTAAGAGCCCTTTTATCAGGTATTGAAGTCGAATTTCCGGGATTGGATGTTGAAGGAGAAAATTTCACTCTTAATGTTCATGGAAAAGCACAAAAAGGAGCGTGGGAACGTCACATATTTGAAAGTAATATTCCGGTTGCAGACGTTGTATTATTGACTCGTTTGACGACTGATATTATGAATTGTGAGTTTGATTTGGCTAATATGTTATATAAGGCAGTTAATGCTGATGACTTTAAATTTGACCAAGTTAGAGCTCGTGTAATACCTAAGGCAACAACAGTTATGCAAGGTGATAACTATGAAGCTGATATATTTGTAGCTGCTTATGATTCTAAAGCCGACTTGAGAGTGAAAGTAAATGGTAAAGAGATTGTAGGTGATGCTGCAGACAGTGGTAGTGTGCATTGGGTAGTAGGTACCGGTGGATTGGGTGCTCAAAAGTATTCAGGTGAGATATATGTAAAGAAGGAGAGTGGTGAAGTAGCTTATCCTTTTTCCGGCGAATACTTTGTAACTATGCCAAGTGCTGTAATATCTTTGACTAATATGAATGTGATATATGCCGGTATTGACAATCCTTTTTCGGTATCTGTACCAGGCGTGAATAGTAAAGATGTTTTTGTAACAGCATCTGCCGGAACTATTCGTCCAAATCCTGATGATAAGAGCGGTGGCAGTTATTTGATTAATGTAACTAAGGTTGCTCCTATTACAATGACTGTAGAAGCTAATATTGATGGAAAGAGAAAGAAAATGGGTGAATTTAAGTATCGTTGCAAGAGTATACCTGCACCAATCTTGAAATTTGGTAAGAACGAAGGTAACTGTTCTATGAAACCTGAAGAATTGAAAGCTATAGGTGGTTTTAAGGTAGCAATGAAAGACTTTGAATTTAAAATACCGCCATTGAAAGTAACCTCTTTCTCTTTCAATATGCAGGGTAGTGGAAAATCGGATGTTCAAATTAGAAATACCGATCGTTTTGATCCGGAAATTAGGAGTATGCTAGATAAGGCGAGAAGAGGTCAGAAAGTTTATATTGATGATGTGAAGGTTAAAACTCCTGATGGAAGAACACATACTTTAAATGCAACGGTAAAGATGTTGTAATTGTGATGAAGTTTAATATAGATCGAAAGATCTGCTAAAAATAGATTAAGATGAAAAAAATAGCGTTTTGTTTAGGACTATTCATTTTTTCGGCAATGAGTTATTCTGTATTTGCTCAAAATATAGTTGAGGCCGAAGAGAATGAAAATAATTTTGATGGTTTCTATGAGAAACATTTATCTTCGGAAAAGAGAGCAATTCCGTTTGCTCCGGTTCGTGAGTCGGATATAGTTTGGAAAACATGTATTTGGCGTACTATTGATATGCGTGAAAAATTTAATCAATTTTTCTATTTTCCAATACAAACTGAGGCAGAAGGTAATACTCAACAACGTAAAAATTTGTTCTATACAATATGGGACGCTTTGGAAAGTGGTCAGATAGAGGCATATGAACCAGATGATGATGAGTTTAAAAAACCTCCACTTGATTTTGAAGTATTAAAAGCTAAGTATTTTCGTATTGATACTTCAGGTTATACTGATGAAGATGAAGATGGTAATGAAATTTGGGTAGAGACATTTATTGAGAAAGAGTTGAAATCCGAAGATGTTCATCAAATCTTGTTGAAAGAATATTGGTATATCAATAAGCAAGACACTCGTCAAAATGTTAGAATAGTGGGTTTGGCATTTAAATATAACGAATGTAAGGATAGAGACGGGGAGTTGGAATGTAATCCTATAACTTTGTTTTGGATTCCTATGAATGATATGAGAGTACGTGACGTGTTGGTAAAACAAGATGCTTATGATGAATTTAATCAAGCTTCGCCTCGTTCTTATGATGATATCTTTATCCAACGTTATTTTGAAAGTTTCATTACTCGCGAAACTAATGATTATAATCGTTCGATATCTGATTATTTAACAGGTCAAGATGCTTTGATTGAATCAGAAAAAATTGCAGAAAGAATATTCAACATCGAGTTGGATATGTGGGAATATTAATTAAACTTTTTCGCTAAAAAAACTGCCTTTTTATATTAAAGGCAGTTTTTTTGTGTATATGTATGAGAGTAAAAAGCATAAATATATTATTCTTTTGTTTCATTTGTTCAAATTTTGTTTTATCCCAAAATAATTATGGGGTAGGGAAATTTTATGATGATTCTTTTACCAAAGAACGTAAGGTTTTATCTCGTGAACCGGTGAGAGGTGCTGATGTGATATGGGAAACAAAGATTTGGAGAATGATTGATTTTAGAGAGCGTTTTAATCAATTCTTTTATTATCCCTTGGAAAAAGAAGGTATCGAGGAGCGAAAAAATCTTGTTTATACTGTGTGGAATGCTATATTGAATGGCGAGATTACGGTATTTGAAGACGATGAATTTAAAATACCCATAGATAATGAGTTGTTGAAAAGACGTTATACAAAGATTGATACTCTCTGGTTAGAAATTGAAGATGAGGAAGGAATAACTGATTATCAAGCTGTGATTGTGCCAAAAGATTTCAATTCGGAGGATATTTATCAGTTGAAACTAAAGGAAATTTGGTATTTAGATAAGGAAGTTTCAACCATATCTGTACAGATAATAGGTATGGCCTTTGTTATGCAAGATATTAGAGTTGATGATGAAGGTGAATACGAATTGCGTGGAAATGTAACCCTGTTTTGGGTTCCGTTTATGTCGGAGAGTGTTAAGAACTTGTTGGCTAACAATTATGTTTATCGTGATTATAATCTTGCAGTATTACCTTCGTGGGAACAAATATTTTATACAAGATACTTTAATAGTTTTATAATACGAGAAGATAATATCCATAATAGGTATATTAACGATTACCTTTTGGGTATGGATGCTTTGAAAGAAGCAGAGCGTATTGAAACAACAATTTTTGAAATGGAAATAGATATGTGGGATTATTAATTATTTCCGGATAGGGTTTTAGATATCTATTTGAAAGAAATCAATCTTTTTGTTTTGTAGTTCTTGTTATTAGTGTCCGCTAAAAATCAATCCGATCCATGTTTGATGTTTGTTTTGTCGCACAGCCGATTATATGCTCTGTATAATGGCTTGTCAAAGATTTAATATTCTTTAGCCTTTGTAACTTAATATGTTGCAAAGGCTGAATCTTGTTTGTCGACCACCAATGATTTCTTTTCGAAAACTTAGTAGCCGATTAATTTCCTCTTTTCCCCCGCCACAAAACTTCTCTACCCCCACTATAAAACTATTTTCATGACATGAAAATATACTTTCAAGACATGAAAGTATACTTTCAAGCTTTGAAAATATACTTTCAAGGCTTGAAAATACTTTTTGAAACGGGCAAAATATATTTTAGAAACGTCTATAAACAGTTTTTGGAACGTTCATAGGCAGTTTGTAGGACGTGTCTTTTGGGGTTGGCTGTTGGCTGTTTGCCGTTGGCTATTGGCTGTTTGCCGGTCTGTTGTTGCTGTGGGGGCAAGGGGTATTGTTACATCTGTTTACATATAAGTGCAAAAATATTTCCTCAAATATTACCATTATTCCAAAAATATGCGTAACTTTGCAAAACACGACGGAGGACTATTTATGATAAATCTTCCTCTATTTGATTAATAAACAATAATGTAACAATAAATAATAAAACGATAAGAAACAGAAATATATAAATTAACACATATAAAGATATAAGCATTGACTATTATTCGCGTTCGAGAAAAAGCCTGAGAAACTTCTTTTTTGACTCTTTGAATAATCTGGTTCATGGATTGCTTTTGTAGCGTAAGTCAACCAAAAAGAAAGATGTTGATGTTCACGTTTGGTGTGGACATATCATTCTTTTTGGGCGGTTTATTTCTCAGGCAATCCGTGAACGCGAATGAACTCCACACCTTTTTTATACTCTTGTCTATCGGATGCCAATGCAAAAAAAATATCATATTTAACTATTAGTATTGGAAAAAATACGTATATTTGCTAACGAATAGAGCTTCTTATAAATATCAATACATATTATTATACAGGTAATTACACGGAATTTAACATATTAATAATAAATAAAAACATAATTCTTATGAGAAAATTTTATTTTATTCCCTTGGTATTGTCGCTGCTATTGGCAATACCTGCCGTGGGACAGGACCGCAACAACGACGACGAAGTTGTAAAATTAGACCAACACACACGCTACAATTGTAAGCCCAACGAGGTGTTGGTGAAGTTTAACGATTATAGCGACATTAAGCTTGCCGGCAAAGGTGCCAAAACCTTTACTTCGGCAACAAAAAAAGCCAATGGTGTAAATGCAGTGTTGAAAGAATATGGTGTAAGCAGCATTGAACAGCTGTTGCCAAACTTTGTGATGCCCAAGGCACCACGAAAAGCCAAAAGCTATGGCGGACAAGACGTGGTGGAAAAAGACCTGAGCCAATTGCACCTTATAGTGCTGGACAAGGAAAGCCCCAAAAACCACTACGAGCTTATAGAAGAGCTGAAACAGCTGCCCGAGGTGGAATATGCCGAACCTAACTATATATGTTATGCCCTTGGCACTCCAAGCGAAGGCGAGATGCTTTCCGACGCTTTGAAAGCCGACCATAAATCTACCGCAAACAACCTGAACGCCAAAAGCCAGTTTGCAACCAACGACCCTTTGTATAGCACACAATGGGGCTTTGATGCCGTAGGACTAAACCAACTGCTGCAACAACCCAAGCTGGATAGCACTGCCGCACGTAAGATTATTGCCATTATAGATACCGGCGTGGATGTGGACCACGCTGACTTAGCCGATAATATATGGACCAACACCGCCGAAGCCAACGGTGCCGCAAACCAAGACGACGACGGAAACGGACTGAAAGACGATGTGCATGGCTACGACTTTGTGAACCAAACCGGCGATATGCACGACTTTAACAGCCATGGCACACACTGTGCAGGTATAGCAGCAGCGGTGGGTGGCAATGGTATAGGTATAATAGGCGCCAACCCCGATGCACTGATAATGCCCGTAGCAGTAATGCAAAGCGATGGTACCGGCGATGCTGCAACCATTATACGCGGTATAAACTATGCAGCACAAAACGGTGCAGATATTATAAGCATGAGTATAGGTACCTATGCCCACTCTATAGCCATGGAGCAAGCCTTGGCACAGGCATACCAAACAGCAGTGCTTGTAGCTGCTGCCGGTAATGATAGTAGAGCAATAGATCCAAGATGTTGTACTGGCTGCAATCCTACACCTGCACCGATGTATCCCGGTGCTTTCACTTTTGTATTTGGTGTACAAGCTACATACGATGGAGGTGGTTTGGCGAGTTTCTCTAATTACGATTGCGATGGGCCTTCTTATTCTCAGTACAACGAAGAACAACTGTATAACTACGAACTATCCGCTCCCGGTGCAGGCATTATGAGCACAGTGCCCGGCGGACAATACCGCAGCTATAATGGTACATCTATGGCGTGCCCGTTGGTGGCAGGGGGTATAGCAGCTCTTTTGGATAGACGGGATTATGTATCTACAGAATTATTGTTTGGCGACCTTATCAACTATTCCACCGAGTTTATGCCTGTAAATTTTATGACAATATATAGTGCCGATAGTGTATCGCCTGCTATATTTCAGGCTGTTACAATAGAAGTAAACGATACTATGTATGGCGATGGCGGTATGTATGCCGATGCGGGAGAACATATACAAATATACCCTACCATACGCACAATGTGGGGTGCTGCCGATAGTATAGTATATTGGATAGAATACCAAGAATTTGAAGATACTAATACATTGCAAATATTGCAGGATAGGCAAATGCTTGGCCGCCCTTTATCAAGCTACGCCAAAGCCAAAGCTCTTAATCCTATAGATATATTGGTGGATAGCAATATAGTGGATGGACGTAAAATATGTCTTACCCTTTGTGCCACTGCCCCTAATGCCACAGATACCTTAAAGCACGATTTTACACTAAAAGTAACCAATGGAGTAAAACTATTTGGTCTTATAAACCAAAATGATACCCTTTGGCCTAATGTACAATATATTGTTACCTCAAATCTGCGTGTAGCCGATGGCGATACATTATTTATTATGCCGGGTACTACTTTAAAAATTGGTGATGGATGCATAATATCGGGATGCATAATAGCAAACGGAAAACCTGATAGCATGATTACTTTTACCAAAACAGATCTTGGACAAGGTTGGTCCGGTTTTGGATTTAATTCTAATGTTAATGTAAGTTATTGCAAAATATCTGAAATTAATTATGTAGGAGGTCCCAATTGTAATGTACCTGTAATAAGTAGAAATACATCATATTATAATAATAATATAATGTCCTTTGATTTTAGATATGAAATCAGTCAATCGTATAAAAATACTTTCTACAATAATGGATATGGAAGTATTTTATTATCCGGAATGTCCTATGTAAACTTTACGCACAATAATATAATTGAAAACTATAACCTCCTTTCTTATGACGATGCCTCAGTTTCTTCGTTTGAATATCCGACAATGAATTTAAATATATTTAATAATAGTCCGTATAATATTCATGTCTCCTATCAAGATTGTCTAAATAGTAACAATACATATTATGGTTCAAGTAAAGAAGAAATTATTCGTCAAGGAATTTGGGATATGTTTTATCCCGGTGCTACCACATCGTATTATGTAGATTTAAGTAATCGAGCTAATCGCCCAAGTGCCGAGGCACACGGTATAGTATGGAAGGTGGAAGTAAACGGCTATGATGCACAAGATGAGTTTGATTCCATAGCTCCACTTGGTATGGGTACTCACGAGTTTAAGGTTTACTTCAACCGTGCCATGGATACCAATGTTACTCCAATGCTGGCTATGGGTGTGCGTCCGCCATACACTCAAACTGCCATAGGCGAGAATGCCTATTGGAGTGCCGATAGCACAATATGGACTGCCCACCTTACCCTTACGGGCCGCGATGCCATAGACGGGCTTAACCGTATATATGTAGCCAACGCACAGGACAACGAACACTTCGAGATACCGTTCGAGAACAAACGCTTTAATGTATATGTATCTTCGGCAGGTAGTATGTCGGCAGGTTTCCAAGCCACAGCAGGCATAGGCAAGATAGACCTTGAGTGGAACGACCAAGAGGTTAATTACGAAGATTTCCTTGGTTTTAACCTTTATCGTTTCCAATACGATAGTATATTTATACCTGCTCATTACGATGAAAACTGGAACTATATAAACGATACAACAATATGGGGAGTAACCGATACAATATTGCTAAACAAAACTTTATTGCAAGATACCGTATATACCGACTTTGATGTAGTGCCGGGCGAACGTTACTATTATTATTACAAGATACTTAGCACATCGCTAACCGAAAACTCGCCCTCAAAGCTGGTAAGCTGTGTACCTCATAGCAGCATACGCGGCGATGCCAACGGTAGCTATGCAGTAGATGTAGCCGACGTTATAACCACCATCAACTATGTGGTGGGCAACAACCCACAACCTTTCCTATTCGATGCCGCCGACGTTAACGGCGATGGAGTTATAAACGTATTGGATGTGGTGGGTACCATAAATATAATACTACATCCCGAAAACTCCAATGCCAAAGACAGCTATGAACAACAAACCGCTATATACACTATCGAAGACGGAATACTATACATCAACACCCCTGTGGCATTGGGCGGATTGCAGTTTACACTAAGCAACACCACTATGAACGATATAGAAGTACTATCGGCACTGAGTGGCTTTGAGCTGGTAAACACTACTGCCGATGGCAACCTTACCCTGATGGCATACAGCATGAGCGGTATGCAGATACCCGAAGGCAAACACGCACTATTGCGTATAGGCGAAAAGGAAATAAGTAATATAGTACTTAGCGATACCGAAGGCCACAATGTGATACCTTTGAAGGGTGGCGAAGTGGGCGTAACCGATATAGAATCGGTAAAAGCACAAATAATGAAAGCATTCCCAAATCCATTCGAGAAAGAAGTACAGCTTACTTTTGTAGTGGGCAGCAATAATATAAGCAATGCCCGCCTTGTGTTCACCGATGTGATAGGCAGACAAATAGACCAACACGAAATGGATATACACACTGCAGGACAATATTCCTACACATGGAAAGCCAAAGGAATGCAACGCGGAATGTACTTTGCCACATTGTATGTAGATGGCCAAAAAGCCCATACAATGAAACTGATATTGAAATAATAATATGAAAGGAGACCCTTGAAATGAAAAAGCTCCTTATAACACTTATATTGCTTGGTGCAATATACGGTGGCAGCCGTGCCGATAATGTGATGACCTTGAGTGAGGCTCAAGGTCGTCCGGCCGACACGCTGACGTTTTCCTTGTCGCTGTCTAACAGCGACAGCCCCGTGGCACTGCAAGCCATGGTGCCGCTACATGGGCAGTTCGGCTACGTGGAAGGTTCGTGTACCTTGTCATCACGTGCCAATGGTCATGCCCTCACTGCAATGGTACTCGACGATACCCTTAGGATATATTCCTACTCACTATCGTTGCTACCATACAATGGCAACAGTGGCGAGATATTAAGTTTTCAACTTATTGCCCGTCAAGAGCCGGCAACATATACCATGCCACTGTGCAATGCCATACTCTCCGACGCATCGGGCAATGCACTGCCACTGCAAACCACAGCAGGCACTGCCACTATATTGGCACCCAAGGTGTCGGTATCTACCTCGGCTATCAACTATGGACATATACCCATACTATCGACCTACACCCGCACTGTAACCGTCAGCAATATAGGCAATCAGCCACTGGCTATAAACGGAATAACCACCGGCGATGCCACACTTACGCATACACCGGCAACGGCAAATATCGAAGCCGGCAGTACGCATACTTTCACCATTACCTATAATCCGCTATATGCCGGAGCCATCGAGCGACGTGCCATAGTAAATACCAATGCCAAGGTAGGCGACAGCATTATAATGATAACCGCCGACCCATTTGCTGTAAACGAGTTGAGACCACTGAATGCCACGGGCTATACCGACAGTATAGTGCGCATACAGCTGCGTATGAACAATATGGACAGCATAGTGGGATTGCAAACATCCATCAAACTACCCTCGTCGCTTATATATGTACCCGGTAGCTTTGCCGTGGATAGCAGTCGCAGCCAAAACCATATAGCCACGGCAGGTTTGCAAGGCGACACCCTTACAATGATGATTGTAAGTACCGAAAACAAGCCTCTGCGTGGTGGCGATGGTGTGGTGGCATACTTTGATGTGCAGTTGCACGGATATGGATCGTTTACATTAAACCTTCGCAACACTGTACTTGCCGATACGGCAGAACGCAATGGACTGTCGGCTGTATATACAGGTAGAGTAAGCATTCAAAGTCCGCGTATAGTGTGCAATGCCTCGTTGGATATGGGTAGCAGTGCTGTTACCGGGCTGCCCACATCGCAATATGTGGTAAGCAATACGGGCAATGCACCGCTAATTATAGACCGTGTGTTGTTTATGGATCCACACTTCGAGCTGGTAGATAGTCTGCCCATAGTTATAAGCAGCAACTATAGCCGTAGCATAAATATCCGCTACACCGGAACAGTAGAGGGCAACTATTCCACCACCATGCAGATATATAGCAACGACCCCAATAACGAACTGAAGAATGTGGCACTAAGCTGCCACCGCTACGAGCCTAACAGCCTATATATGCAAGCCGATAGTGTGCCTACTTTTGCCGACGCAACCGTAGAATTTGTATTGGAAAACTACTCCGATATTACCGCGGTGCAGATGGATTTCACCTATCCACATCGCCATTATGTGGTAAATGCTTCGGACTTTGCTTTGACCAACCGTGCTTCGGGACATACTGCCAGTGTGGCACGGCTCAACGATTCTACTTTCCGTGTGCTATTCCTATCGCTACAAAATAGTGCTTTTGTTGGCAACGATGGTATTGTGGGATACGTAACATTGCACCCAACAGACCCAACCGGTGTTGGTAGCTATACTGCTAATATCAGCAATGTATTGGTAGCCGACCAAGATGGAACAAACAAACTTACTACACTCGACAGCATAGTACATTGGAATACGTTTGTACAATCATTTACTATATCGGGCAATACCAACAACGACAGATGTAGTATTGCAGGATTGGGAACATACAACTCGGGTAGCACCGTAACGCTTACAGCTAATGCCGGTACCAATTGTAGTTTCCTACGTTGGGAAAACGGCGACACGGCTACTACACGTACCATTACTGTAATATCCGACACAACGGTATATGCCTATTTTATGCAGACAGACAGTATTATGTTTAACGATGTATTTTGCCAAGGAACGGTATATAACTATGGTGGTACGACCATAAATACTGCCGGTACCTATTACCGCCAAAGCGGCACAGAATATTTTGATACCGTATATACATTATCCCTTTCGATGATAGCTAAAGTATATGACACCATCGAGAGAGTGATAGGCGATAATGATACCTATACCTTTAATGGAACAGTATTGTCTCAAACCGGATATTACAACGATACACTTGTGGCTTCGCTTACAGGTTGCGACAGCATTGTTACCCTACACCTAATGGTATTACCTGTAATTACCAACTATATATACGATACCATTTGTCAAGGCAACACCTACAACCAATACGGATTCAGCGTATCAGAGGCAGGGTTGTATGGCGATACTTTGCAAACATCGCTTGGTATAGATTCCATAGTATTTCTGTCATTGGCTGTAATGCCAAATTACACTATGGCTACACACGACACTATATGTGCCGGCAATAGCTATACATTTGGAGGCAACACCTACACCCAATCGGGAACATACGCCGATACACTTGCATCTATATTTGGTTGCGACAGTATAGTGGTGCTAAACCTTGTGGTAAATAGTGGAACCGGTAGTTTTGACAATATTGTTGCCTGCGATAGTTACACATGGATAGATGGTAACACCTATACAGAAAGTAACAACACTGCTACATATACATTGACCAACGCAGCAGGTTGCGACAGCGTTATAACTCTAAACCTTACTATCAACAGAAGTACTACTTACACAGATATAGTTACAGCTTGCGATAGTTACACATGGATAGATGGTAACACCTATACTGCCGGTAATAATACTGCTACATATACATTGACCAATGTAGCAGGTTGCGATAGTGTAGTAACCCTAAACCTTACTATCAACCAATCTACAACAGGTAGCGATGTGCAAGTGGTATGTGATAGCTTTACTTGGATAGACGGTGTTACTTATACCGAGAGCACCAACACACCTACCTATACACTTACAGCAGCCAATGGTTGCGACAGTGTGATAACACTCAATCTTACTGTCAACCATAGCATAGCTGTAACCGATACGGTAGTAGCATGTGGTAGCTACACATGGATAGACGGTAACACCTATACACAATCTATCAATACTCCTACTTACACATTTACATCAGTAAGTGGCTGCGACAGTGTGGTAACTCTCAACCTCACCATCAACCCAAATGCAACCGGCATAGATACACAAGTATCTTGCGACAGCTATACATGGATAGATGGTGTTACATATACCGAGAGTACCAACACACCTACTTATACACTTACAGCAGCCAATGGTTGCGACAGTGTGGTAACGCTCAATCTTACTATCAATCTTTCGGTACACGATACCATAGTGGATACCGCCATAAATGAATACACATGGAACGGTGCTACCTATACCGAAAGTGGAGTATATATGTACGAAGGTGTAACCACTGCCGGTTGCGATAGTATAGTTACACTTATGCTTACAATACAAGCCATTGGCATAGAAGGTATAGATATATTAAGCGAACTTACATTCTATCCAAACCCAACAAGCGGTACTATCACTTTCAACCGCACGGATATAAATAAGGTTGAGGTGCTTGATGCCGTGGGTAGAACAGTGGCTGTATACGAAAACGCACATATAATAGATATTTCCAAGCTAACCAAAGGTTATTATACCATGCGTATAACCACCGCCGAGGGCGTGGCTGTTCGCAAGGTGGTGCGTAACTAATATTAG
>JAFWBF010000156.1 GCA_017507285.1 Bacteroidales bacterium
GCCAATCGAAACCTTACCATTTTTGCCAACTTGCAGTGGATTGAAAGCACCACGGCACCGCTAACCATTACCCTGCTGGTGATGGAAGACGGCATAATAGGCAAGCAGACTACCCCCGAGGGCAACAACGAAAACTATGTGTTTAACCACGTGCTTCGCGATGTGATTACCGACCTGTGGGGCGCCGATATCGATGCCGACGGCAACCAAGGCACATGCCGTATGGGGGCTTTCACCTACACTTTGCCTCAAGAATATGTAGCCGAAAACTGCCATATTGTAGCATTTATCTCCAACAAAGACTCTCGCGAGATAATACAATGTGCCGAAACATCAATAGTTGAATAATTTATAAATAGTACTACAATAACTACAATAATAAAAGCAGTTCTACGCAATGCGTAGAACTGCTTTTATTGTTATCTCTTATTCTTTCTAAGCAACATTTCCCTATCATACAAAGCATCACGTAAGTGATTGATAACTGCTATAGGCGTGGTATCGAACGAGAAATAGTCATCAACCTCTATACCCTCGGCCCTACAATAGTCAATCAGGTGTGGGGTCGAATTCCCTTCGTCCGAATAATATCGAACATACTGTTGCTTTAAGTATTGTAGTATTCTCAACCCATCAACACGCTCGGCACATGCCCTTACAAAGAGTTCCTTACGCTTATAGTTTGCCCTCAGTGGCTGCCATAAGCTGCCGGTCTTCAGCTGTTGCTGCAAAAACTCAGTCATTGGTGTGTCGCTGTCGGCAGTATATAGGCTGTCAAATGCAGCAAAAGTCTGCCCCACCCTATCAAAAACAGCTGCCGGATAGAACGGATATGAACGGTCCTGCTCCACCAACGTCTTGCATACCGCCGGCCCCGTACCGAAAGGCACCCTGTCACTCCCCCTCGCCGAAGGGTAAACACACTCCGAATTGCATACCGAAACCTTGCCGGTCTTGGCAAACTTCTGCATAAGATAAAAATCTTCCCCCCCTTGTAGCGGGGTTATCCCTCCTACTCTGCTATAAGCCCCGGCCGAGAATACCATTGCGGAGCCAAGAGCGGTAAAAGCGTATGGGCTGCCTATCCTGATAAGCTGTAGCAAATAATAGCGCATATATATTTCGTATCGCAGTATTGAGCGGCATTCGTCATCACTACCTTCCAATGGATGATAGTACGGTACCGCTATTGCCGAAATTGAACTATCGGCATTCATAGCATCGACAACCGACTGCAGATAATTGGCTCCAAAAACAGTGTCGGCATCCATGCTTACCACCAACTCATCCCGGCCTCGTTCCTCCACTATCCTATCAAACAACATTTTCCTTGCCCAACCTACACCACGCCTTTTACCTACCCAGCCGTTACCTTTGCTGCAACGGTCTATCACCGTAACATCTATATCGTCTATGCCTTTGAGGTAGTCCATCAGTGCTACATTATTTTGTGCCACCCGTATTTTATCGCCATCGTCCCACCAGTCGTCGGGGTTGTTTACACACACATACAGGGCAAACCCATCAAACGTCTGCTTCCGCAAACAGTCTATCAGTTTAGGCATCGCCACCATCTCATCAAGTGCAGGCACAGCCACCGATATATGATTATACATAGGCATAGACATATAGCAATTTGAAACTAGCGTTGAAAAGTTAGGTGCACCACCTTCTTGGTTTCATAAAACTCTTCGTCAAAATATTTGCTCAACGGGTATACCGTTACCTTGTTGCCAAAGCTCTTAAGCTCATTATCAAGGTCACCCCCTTTCAGTGCCAATAGTCCGTTTTGCAAACCATGTCGGTTTGTAGGCAATATCTTTCCTTGTACCCACCGTGCAAAGTCGTTCATGTCCGTTACAGCCCTACATACCACAAAGTCGAACCGCTTCTTCACCTGCTCGGCTCTTGTTTGGTAGGCTTCCACATTAGTCAGCTGTAACGCCTCGGCAACGGCGTTTACAACCTTTATCTTTTTGCCTATAGAATCAACAAGGGTAAACTTCACGTTGGGAAACATTATAGCCAACGGTATTCCCGGAAATCCTCCACCGGTACCCACATCAAGCACTGTGGCTCCATCCTCAAAAGGCATAACTTTTACAATACCCAACGAATGAACCACATGGCGCTCGTAAAGATTGTCTATATCCTTGCGCGAAATAACGTTTATCTTCTCGTTCCATTCGGCATAGAGCGAGGGCAACGACTCGTATTGCTGTTTCTGCAAGTCGGTAAGGTTGGGAAAATATTTTATCAATTGTTCCATCAGCAATAGTCTTTATTATATTATTGTTTGTCTTTTTTCTTCTTGGAAGCAAAGTATCGGCACACTTCTGCTATACCACATTCGTGGCATTTAGGGTTGCGAGCAATGCATACATATCTGCCATGCAGTATAAGCCAATGGTGGGCTATAGGTATCTTCTCCTCCGGAATATTCTTGGTTAGAACCTGTTCTGTTTGCAATGGTGTCTTGGAGTTGGTCGTAAGCCCAATACGATTGGCTACCCTAAACACGTGAGTGTCCACCGCCATCGCAGGCTTGTTAAAGATAACCGATGCAATAACATTGGCCGTCTTACGCCCTACCCCCTGCAGCTTTTGCAAGTCATCAACATCCGAAGGCACCACACCATCAAACATTTCCACCAAAGTACGAGCCATAGCTGCCAGATGCCTACTCTTGTTATTCGGATACGAGACCGATTTGATATATCCATAAATATCTTCTACCGATGCCTTTGCCATAGCATAAGCATCGGGATAAGCCTCAAACAACGGTGGGGTAATCATATTCACACGCTTGTCCGTACACTGTGCCGAAAGTATAACGGCCACCAACAGCTCGAAAGGATTGTTGTAGTTAAGCTCGCTATTGGCAATGGGCCGTTCCTTCTCAAAGTATTCTATCACCCTACGGTATCGCTCCGATGTTTTCATTGCCCAACGGTTTTGAATGATACTATAAGCGGATAATGGTCCGATATGTCGGTCTTCAGCCTCTTGTACGAATCAACAGTAAAAGCCTTATCCAGCAGCACATAGTCTATCCTGAAAGCAGGAAACATACCATCGTATGTAACGCTCAGGCCACTACCCTGCTCCACATAGGCGTCGGCATATATCTCCTTCAACCGCTGATAGGCATACGAAGCCGGAGTATCGTTAAGATCGCCACACAGCACAGACCTATACGGCGATCCCTCAATATGCATAATCAATTCATCCAACTCCTTCTCGTGCATTATGGCGGTGGTCTTAAACTTATCCAATGTCTTTATACTTGTCTCCGTAACATCGCCATGCTTTATGCGGTCTATCTCGTCCCTATCCTCTTCGTCCAACCTATACGACGAAAAATGCACATTATAAATCCTTATCGTATCGCCGGGCATTTTTATATCTACATAAATGTTTCTGGTCGAATCTAGCTTTCCGCTTTCAATAATAGGGTACTTTGAGAATATCGAAGTGCCACGCGGCAGCCTGTTCTTGCGTACATGACTATGATTGTAGGCATAGCCTTCCCTACGAATGGAATCATAGATATTTACCCTGCCGGGCTTGGAGTCGAACTCTTGAAAACAAATTACATCAGGCTTATCCGCACGTACAACAGCTATTGTGGTCAAGGTGGCATTATCCTCTTCAGTAAACTTATGAACATTGAACGACATAACCGAAATATTGCCTTCATCGGTATCTACATCATTGCCCGATGTTTGGTAGTATAGTGGCAAAAAGCTGTAACGTATAGCTATCGTCAAAAGCGATATAAGAAAATACTTGCTCGAAAAGAAAAGCCAAAACAATACAAAACAAACATTTATAATAAACAATGGCACATATCCATAGCTCAACAACGACACCCATACACATACCGACGGTCTGACAAAACCCGCCAAAGTCGACACAACAAATAGTATCGCCACTATCAAATTGAGTATAAGAATTATTGATGTGAGTAATTTTTTCATATAGGGTATTATTATTTTGATGATTTAAACAGGAAATCCTTTTCTTCCTTCGACAATTTGTCATAGCCGTATTTGGATATTTTGTCCAATATCTCGTCTATTCGTTTTTGCTCTTCGGCCCTCCGGCGGTTATATTCCTCGTCCGAAACGGGACGTTTATGCACTGTCTTCTTGCTATTCTTCATCACCCTTTTGAAACCTTTATCGCCATGGTTGAAATGTATGTGCTGCGGAAGATATACCGAAAGGAAACCATACAAAGCACCACCCAGGTGTGCTATATGCCCGCCGGCATTGCCTCGGTTGATACTCAGCAAGTCTATAAGCACAAAGGCTATAGCCAGATACTTAAGCTTGGTATTGCCTATCAGTAGCACATTTACAGTATAGTTGGGAATATATGTGGCCACAGCAGTAAATATGCCCAACACCGCTGCCGAGGCACCTACTGCAACAGATGTCGACGAAGAAAAGGCAGGGAAGAAATTCCATGCCACCACATACAGCAAACCGCCTACCACTCCACTCGCAAAGTAGGTAGCCACAAGTTTACGCCGCCCCAGATATTGCGAAAACAATATCCCTCCCACATAGAGCATAAGCATATTAAAGAGAAGATGAAACACATTGGCATGCAAAAACATATACGTAACCAATGTCCATGGCTTCCTAAATAGCTCCCCCCAACCAGACGACAGGGCAAAATAGTCATAAACGTAACCATCCATAGCTCCATCGCCCATGGAAAATAAAAATTCCACAACGCCAAAAACAAGCATTAGTACCCATACAACAACATTTATAAGTATGATGTTGGATAAAAAACTTCCGCTCTTAAAAAAGTCTTTTAACTGTATTACAATATCGTACGGCTTCATATTATATTCAATTTAGTATGCAAAAATACACATTTTTTGTCAATTAATCATCCCTAGGCAACTTCTAAAAATTGCTTTGCATGTGATTTGTGTAATTTTGTCAGAAAGATTTCTACTTTCTTTTGATTGGCATAACAGCTATGCGATTGAAAAAGAAATAAAAAGATTTCGACAAAAAACGCAAACGTTGCGATTAAGCGAGTAAAGAGCAATGCCTAAGTATTAGCTCTTTCGAGCGATAGCAACATCGTACGCAAAAGTTTAAAGAAAAATCTCTCTAAATTACTAAAACGTGGAATCCTTAGAAGTTGCCTCTATTATATGCAACAAACTATTTTATCAAATAGACGCATTTTTTACTCAAAATATCTCTCCGCAACGGTATCACCAACTCTTTTGGCCAACCAAAATCTTTTAAATTGCTTTAAATCCACTCTTCTATATGTTAACCCTTGTCGCATTTACATCTTTTAACACACTGATATAAAAAGAGAAAAGATAATTTGTAAAACAATGCGTTATTACCAAGGGTAGAAAATAAGAGGATTTCTCAAATG
Organism: Bacteroidales bacterium; assembly: GCA_017507285.1. Taxonomy (GTDB): domain Bacteria; phylum Bacteroidota; class Bacteroidia; order Bacteroidales; family P3; genus HGM05376. The sequence continues at coordinate 5,416 of JAFWBF010000156.1, forward strand.
TTAAATCGGCGAATATACATGAAATAATCTCGCAAAAAGTCATATCTTTGCATTCAAATTATTATGGTTATAGGCTTATGAAAAGACATTTGGGACTATATTTGGCTTTATGCTTGATTGCTTCAATAACATCTTGTAGCATAATCGAAAAGAAAAAAATCGAGAAGGTGGCACATGGTTACTTGTATGCCATCAACAAAGATGACTTTGCCGAAGCATACAAGTATTCAGACGACGAGACTAAAAAACTTATCGATATCTTGGAAGAAGTGTACAAATCGTCGAACCCCGACAGCATTGCACCTACTATCAGCAATGTAAACGTATCCATATTACATGTAGAAATAACAAGCGATAGCACTGCCGATGTTGAATATCAAACACGCCAAGACAATGTGCTTATCGATGACAATGTGCTCAACATGAAGAAGGTGAACAACCAATGGCTGGTTCATCAAACCAAGGAGAGTTGCACATCTGCACTATTCCAAACCGACACAGAATAACAATACACCCTATTGAAAAAGAACAGAATCATACTATTGGTTGTACTACTATCCGTTGCTGTCTGTGTAGCATACCTTGCCATAGGCAGCTACGACAATAGTAGTATCAAATACAATACCGACTATCTAACCCCCGAAGAAGTGGCTATGCTACGCGATGGCGACATAATAATAAGGAAAGGTTTTGGCTTTGTAAGCAACAAAATAACAGATATATTGAACGAACCCTACAATGTGTCGCACTGCGGAATAGTGTGCAACACCACCGCTCCCGGTGGCCCTTCGGTTATACACTCCGTATCCAGCACTCTGTCCGATATCGATGGTGTACAATCATGCAACATCAAAAAGTTTGTAGCCGAAAGCAGGGAAAACAGCATAATAGTAGTCCGCTTTAAAGACACTGCCTCACACTCCACCCAACTTATTTCCACCGAAGCACAACGATACCTCGATGCCAAACTGCCGTTCGATAATAGTTTCGACCTTGCCGACAGCACAGAAATATACTGCACCGAGCTGGTTTGGAAAATACTACTCGACAATTATGACCACGACCTATACCCCAACAAGGCGGCAAGCCCAATTTTGGGTTTTGCCCCTCTTGTAGACTCAGCTCATTTCGCCATAGTCATAAGCCACAACAGTGCAGTAAAACAACATTAATATCACCGTCTTATGGCAATTTCTAAAAATTGCTTTGCAAGTGATTTACGGAATTTTGCTAGAAAGATTTCTATTTTCTTTTGATTGAGTATAGCGGGCTATTTAATTGAAAAAGAAACAGAAAGATTTCGGTAAAAAACGTAAACCACGCAAAAGTTTAAAGAAGATTTCTTCTATTTTACTGAAACGTGGAATTTTTAGAAGTTGCCTTATATACTTTTTTAGGATATTGATAGTTATTATCATCAATATGTATTACAATTTACTGCATTATGTACAAAGAATCGGAACTTAGAAATATCTTCAACGGAAAACGTATATTTATAGCCGGCTTCGGTCGCGAAGGTCGCTCGTCGTACCTACTTATTAGAAAGCTATTCCCCTATCCTTCTAATGAGATAACATTGGCTATTGCCGACAAAAACACAGCCATACAAACCGACGCCATGCTTACAGCCGACCGGGATATTGCGCTTTTTACCGGCAACAACTACCTGAGCCATGCCGGCGAATATGACGTAATACTGAAATCGCCGGGCATACCTACATTCGACTTCAACGGCATCGCACACCCCGAAAACATATCGTCGCAAACAGATATTTTCCTACAATTGTATGCCAATCAAACCATAGGCATAACCGGAACCAAGGGCAAAAGCACTACCACCAACCTAATATACTCCATGATGAAGATGGTAAATCCAAACACCATTATGGCCGGAAACATGGGGCTGCCTCTGTTCGACAGCATCGAAAATATCGACAGCAATACCATATTGGTGCTGGAACTATCGTCCCATCAGCTGGAAAACATCCACCTAAGTCCGCATATAGGTATTGTGCTAAACCTATTCCAAGAACACTTAGACCACTACAATTCATACACGGACTACCAGATGGCCAAACTAAATATAGGCCTTCACCAATCGGACAACGACGTATTTATCTATTGTAAGGACAACGACGAACTGGACACACTAGTGCAGAAAACCGAGATAAAAAGTATAGTACTCCCCTACTCCATGAACCATAAATTGCCCTTTGGCTGCTACCTGGATGGCAATGACTTCAAGCTGTCGCCAACCAACACGGTTATCTACAACATCACATCCAAACGCTACCTCCAGGGCTCGCACAACCTTAGCAACTGCATGGCGGTATTCCTGGTAGGACACTGCTACGGCATTGCCGACGATGTGATAGCCACTGCCATTGCCAACTTCAAAGGCCTGGAACACCGACTGGAATATGTAACCACAAAAAACGATATTACGTTCTACAACGATAGTATCTCCACCATTCCCGAGGCCACAATAGCGGCTGTGGAAGCCCTAAAAGATGTAGACACCCTTATACTTGGCGGCTTCGACCGTGGTATAGACTACACCGCTCTCGCTACCTTTATAGCCCAATCCACTATCGCCAACATTGCTTTTGTGGGAAATGCCGGCCAAAGAATATACAACCTCCTTGGCTCTACAGGCCAAAAAAAGAACTGTCTTCTTTCGAACAACTACACCATGGTGGTAAACTGGTGTTTCCAACATACCGCCAAGGGAAAGATATGCCTACTCTCGCCCGCTGCTTCGAGCTACGATATGTTCAAAAACTTCGAGGAGCGTGGCCAAGTGTTTAAACAGCTTATTACCAACAACGCATAGCATTCCCATCACCTCCTTTTCCTAACCCTGCGGTTTAGCCATCAAAAGTGCCATAGTTACGACCCGTAACTATGGCACTTTTGGGTCGTAAACCACAGGGTTACGATAGCTAAGTGTGGCAGTCTTGATGGCCAACCCTAGAGATCATATCTGCTAGAGCAAAAAAAAGCGTGAACGGTGTTACCCATTCACGCTTTTTATCAATAAAACTTATTACACATCTATTGTACTACTATTCTGCGAACAGCCACACCATACGGAGTTGTTATTCTTAGTATGTATACTGCATCACTCAGATGTGATAGGTCTATCTTATTCTTATGTTCATGTACTTCCAACAAACCACCCAAGTAATCCATTATCTCTACACGTTCAATATTACCGAAATTGAATCTAACGAAATCTCTTGTCGGATTAGGATAAACTATAAGATCATCGATGTTGTATCCAAAAATAGCTCTGTACTCGGCATCTCCTTCTACTACCACAGTTCTTACACTATCGGTATTGCCATCGCTCCACGCTACAAAGTAGTATCCACCGTTGGAAACAGCCTTTATAGTTATAGTTTCGCCATAGCAGTACTCACCTCCGCCTATCACTGTACCCATAGCAGTATCTGTAGTAAGTGTTATGGTATACTTGTCGATAATAGTCAAGTCTAGCGTTACTATGCTGTCGCAACCTGCTGCATTGGTCAATGTGTATGTAGCGGTGTTGGTACTTTCGGTGTAGGTTATTCCATCTATCCAAGTGTAGCTTTCGCATGCTGTAATTACGTCTACACCTGTAGTACTGTGATTGATAGTAAGGTTCAAAGTTACTACGCTGTCGCAACCTGCCGCATTGGTCAAAGTGTATGTAGCAGTGTTGGTGCTTTCGGTGTAAGTAACGCCGTCTATCCAGGTGTAGCTTTCGCATGCTATCACTAGGTCGGTAGCAGTAGTGCTGTGGTTGATAGTAAGGTTCAATGTTACTATGCTGTCGCAACCGGCGGCACTTGTCAATGTGTATGTAGCAGTATTGTTGCTTTCTGTATAAGTTACACCGTCTATCCAAGTGTACGAGCCACATGCCTCTACAGTATCCACAGTGTGGTAAGTAGTATTCACTGTCAAGTTCAAGGTAACAATGCTGTCGCAACCTGCTGCATTAGTCAAGGTATCGGTATACACACCACTTTGGTTGTAGGTTACTCCGTTTATCCAAGTGTAGCTGTTGCATACTGTTACATCTTCGGTGCTTGCAGTGCTGTTGTTGATAGTCAAAATCAGTGTTACCAAACTGTCGCAACCATTAACTGTTTGTAGGCTGTAGGTTGCAGTGTCGGTACTTGCGGTGTAAGTTACGCCGTCCATCCAAGTGTAGCTGTTGCAAGCCACCACTGTGTCGTAGCCAACCACCGGTGCATTCAAGGCAAATATTGCATAAATGTCGATGTTGCCGGTTAATACTACTTCGCGTGGGTTGTCGGTTACACCGTCGTTCCAGCTTACAAAGTGGTAACAGTTTTCAGGTACTGCATTCAATATTATTGTATCGCCCAAACCTATTATTGTGTCGGTATCCGGATCAACTACTATGTCGCCACCATCACCGGTGCTGTCATCAATGTTTACGATAGTCAAGAACAATCGTGCCAAGCTGTCGCAACCATCAGCTGTTTGCAATGCGTATGTTGCTGTAGTGTCACCTGCTGTGTAGGTTACGCCGTTTATCCAAGTGTAGCTGTTAAAGGCTACGATAGTGTCAA
>JAFWBF010000157.1 GCA_017507285.1 Bacteroidales bacterium
AGTATATTTTCGTCGTTCTCAATCCGCAAAGTGGAGATATACTCGCTAAAAGGAGAAAAGTTGATAGAATCGGATGTGGAAAATGTGTCCATATCGCTGGATGTTTCCACACTTCCGAAAGGTATATATCTGGTGAAAGTATATACTCCGCAAGGAGTTGCAACAAAGAAATTGGTTGTGAATTAAGGAACGTGTAAAGAATTACTATTAGTCCCGAAGCCCAACCCTCTGCCGGCGATTGGGCTTCGGCTTTGGTGGTAGCTATGGGTTAAGACAAGCATATATTGTTTTGCCATTAGCGAAAAAAGTTGTACTTTTGCATTGCAATCACGCAAAAAAATAAAAATAAAGATATGCGATACGAAGTTGATTTTCTGATTATAGGCTCGGGTATAGCAGGCCTTAGTTTTGCCCTTAAGGTGGCCGAATATGGCAAGGTGTGTGTGCTTACTAAAGCCGATGCTTCGGAAGGTAGCACTAAATATGCCCAGGGAGGTATAGCGGCTGTGATGTACGATTCGGATAGTTTCGACCGCCATATCAGCGATACGCTGGTAGCCGGCGATGGTATTTGCGACGAAGATGTGGTGCGGATGACTATATGCGAGGCACCAAACCGTATAAAGGAGCTGGTACGTTATGGCGTTAATTTCGATAAAAACTCCGATGGTAGCTTCGACCTACATCGCGAGGGGGGGCACTCCGACCATCGTATTCTCCATCACAAGGATTCTACAGGTGCCGAGGTGGAAAGGGGACTGCTACAGGAGGTGCGAAATCATCCAAACATCATTCTTAAAGAAAATCAATATGCTGTTGACCTTATAACTCAACATCATCTGGGTATGAGGGTTACGCGCCATACGCCCGATATAGAGTGCTACGGTGTGTATGTTCTTAACTCCGAAACACACAAGGTGGATACTTATCTGGCCAAAATAACGCTGTTGGCAACAGGTGGATTGGGCAATGTTTATGCCACTACTACCAACCCGGTTATAGCCACGGGCGATGGTGTGGCTATGGTGCATCGTGCTCGTGGAGTGCTTGAAGATATGGAGTTCGTGCAGTTTCATCCCACAAGTCTGTACAATCCGCAGGAGCGTCCCGCTTTCCTTATCACCGAGGCTATGCGTGGCGCAGGGGCCATACTCAAGGATTTGAAGGGACGAGAGTTTATGCAAAAGTACGACGAACGGCTGTCGCTGGCTCCAAGGGATATTGTGGCACGTGCTATCGATAACGAGATGAAGCTTAGCGGAGCCGACCATCTGTACCTCGATGCCCGTCATATAGGCAAAGCCCATTTGATGGAGGGATTTCCTAATATATATGCCAAATGTTTGGAAATAGGTATCAATATAGCCAAGGATATGATACCTATACGTCCGGCGGCTCACTACCAATGTGGTGGCATTGCGGTAGATAAGAATGGCGAATCGTCGATACATCATCTTTATGCTGCCGGCGAATGCTCGCGAACAGGGCTACATGGGGGCAACCGTTTGGCATCAAACTCGCTGCTGGAAGCTGTGGTCTATGCCCACAATGCCGCTATGGATGCAATAGAGAAGGTGAAGGATATAGATTTTTGCAAACAGGTGCCCGATTGGAACTCCGACGGTATGGTGCTTAACGAAGAGATGATTCTGATAACCCAAACACGCAAAGAGCTGCAAGAGATAATGTCAAACTATGTAGGTATTGTACGTAGCAATCTGCGTTTGCAACGGGCTTTTGACCGTTTGAACCTAATATACCGCGAAACCGAAGACTTATACAACCGCTCTGTGCTTACCGAAGAACTATGTGAACTTCGCAATCTTATAGCTTGTGCATATCTGGTAACCAAGATGGCTCGAAACCGCAAGGAAAATCGTGGCTTGCATTATTCGATAGATTATTTGGATAAGTAAAAAAAACGGTAGTTGCAACAAGTGTAGGCCATCAGTTGTTGGATAGGATATAGTTTTACTAAAAACGAAAATAATAAACCGGAGGTATTATGCAGGATTTTACGCAAGGTAAGATTGGCAAACCGTTGACTATGTTTGCTATTCCCATTATATTGGGAAACTTTTTTATGCAGACATATAATATAGTCAATTCGGCAGTTGTGGGTACCTACCTGGGTAAAGAAGCCTTGGCTGCGGTGGGTGCTGCCTATCCTGTTATATTCCTCTTGATGTCGCTGGTTATGGGTATCAGTTCGGGTGGTACCGTACTGGTATCTCATTATATGGGTGCCAAGGATAGTCATAATGTGCGTGGCAGTATAGACACTACTTATATATTTATTCTTGTGTCGGGCTTGCTGGTAACGCTTTTGGGTATACTACTTACTCCGTTTATATATAGGATTACCAATCTGCCTGCCGATGTTTTTTCCGGTGCTGTGGCATATCTGCGAATTTATTTGCTATCTACAGTGTTTAGTTTCTGCTTCAATGGCGCCTCGGCTATATTGCGTGGTATGGGCGATTCGCATACTCCGTTGCTCTTCCTTATAGGCTCCAATATTCTCAATCTTGTGCTTACATTGCTTTTTATATGTGTGTTGCATTTGGATTTGGAGTCGTCGGCATGGGCCAGCGTTATATCGCAGGTATGTGCCTGCTTTGCATTGTTTGCCTATCTGAGACTGAAAAAGTCGGTGGCATCCATTCGGTTCAAGGGATGTAGATGGAGTGGCGATATATTCCGCACTATGATAAAGATAGGGTTGCCTACGGGTTTTCAACAGTCTGTGGTAAGTATAGGGCAGATGGCCCTAATGTCTATAGTCAATGGTTTTGGCACTGTGATGGTGGCTGCCTATAGTTCTATGCTGCGTATTGATGCCATTGCCACCATGCCGGGTATGAATTTCAGCCAAGCTCTTACTAGCTTTACAGGCCAAAATATAGGAGCCGGAAAGATGGATAGGGTAGGTAAGGGCTTTAGGTTTATATTGAAAATCAATGTTATAATATCACTCCTTATGTCAGTGGTGTTTATTTTGTTTGGCAAAGGTATTATGTCGTGCTTCTCTGCCGATGAGGCTGTTATAGCCGAAGGATACCGTTATCTTCTTATCTGCGGTCCGTTCTACTTCTTGTTTTCGGCCATGTTTTCGTTTACAGGTCTGTTTCGTGGTGCCGGTGATACGGTGCCTACAATGGTTATATCGCTCTTTTCGTTGTGGTTGTTTCGTATTCCATGTGCTTACATTTTCTCCCATTTGTGGGGAGGGATAGGAGTGTGGATTTCCATACCTGTAGGTTGGTTGTTTGGTTTGATATTTTCACTTTTGTATTACCGCTATGGCAAGTGGCGTAGCAAGAAGATTACTTCGCCTCCGATTATTATTCAGCACCCCAACGGACAGCCGGATTTGTAAACGTTATATTTGCTACATAATTATTCTTGGTAAAATGGGACAATCTTCCCGGGTATCTATTGCCTATTTGTAGGTAGGCAGTGTGTGGTATGTAATTATATTTCTAGCTTTTCAGTAATGGATTTTTGTAAAAATAGGCTGCAAAACTATGTTGCTTTTGGGTTGGAAACCTAAGGATTTTGACCTGAGGTATGGACTTTTGGAAGTGGGAAATATCCACTTTTGGAAGGACGAAAATTTTGAGTCGACTCAATCTCATCTCCGAGTCGACTCGATGACGTCTCCGAGTCGACTCAAACATATATATCGAGTCGACTCGGGGAAGCATTCGAATCGACTCGGGGAAGCCACCGAGTCGACTCGAAAAATTTGGTCTTGTAAGGAAGTGTGTTGAACGGTGGCGAAAAATTAGTTTTGCCTAATCAGTGTAATGGTACCATTCTTGTGATGAACCTTGTTATTCAGGTCGGTAAATACTATCATATAAATATACACTCCTCTATCTAAGGCTTCGCCGTTATGGGTTCCATCCCATTGTTCGTTTATGTCGGTCGATGAATATACCAATACTTTGGCTTTCGACATTATTCTGATTTCGTAGTCTTTTATGTTTTTCCCTTTTACAAAAAAGCGATTGTTGTCTGTTTGGTCGGGGGTGAAAGCTGTTGGTACATATATCACTCCATCTCTATCGGAATTAGAGTTGTTTGTTTTGTTGGTGTGAGGGGTGGTGGTCGGTTTTATAGTGATGGTATCGTTGTCTGTTTTACTGTTGTAGACATTGTTGTTTGGTTGTGTTTTGTTTATGTTTGTGTATGTTTTGGTAGTGTCGTGGTTTGTTTCAGTCTTTTCAGGTTCCACATTGGGGGTATTATTGTTGTTGGTTTCCGCTGTATGAGTGTTGGCATCGTTTGTTGCCATTTCTGTTGTTGGCATGGGTTGGATGTTGTCGGGTGTGTTGCTATTGTTGTTGTTTGCCGCTGTGGTGGGTAAATTATGTTTTTCTGTTTGTTGGGTTTGTTGTTCTTGTAAGGTTTGTTCCGATGTGGTACTGTTGTCCTCGGCAGAGTGTCTGATTTTGGCAGTACTGTCGGTTACACCTATTGGTTCCAAGGAGTTTTTGTTGTTGGCAGTAGAGGAGGCGGTTATTATGTTGGTAGTTGCGGTAGGGCTGTCTTGCACGTAGTGGTTGTTGAGTATTATTATAGCCACAACCGATACGGCAACGGCTATTGCAGTAGCAGTTGCAATTATTTTGGTGCGTTTTATTTTTGCAGCATTAATGCTGTGTACGGAATTTATTATATTATCCCATACATGTTGTCCCGGTTGAACTTCAAAGTTTTCGAATAAATCTTTTACAGATTTATGATTCTCGGTGTTGTTGTTATTGTCCGACATTATGTTTGTTTTTACTTTTCTCTAAATTGTTTCTCAATATTGCTTTGGCTCTGCTTAGAGTGCCGCGTATTGTGTTTTCCGACAAGTTTAACTTTTCGGCTATTTCTTGAGTGTTGTATCCCTCAATTTCGGCAAGGTTGAAGACTATTCTGTTCATGTTAGATAGTTGTTGTATCGCTGTAAGCATATCGTCCAATGTGTAGGCCTGATATTCGTTGTCTGTGTTTTCGGTTTTGTTTATTATTTCTATCAGGTCGTCGCCTACTAGGCTGTAGCTTTTTCCTGCGTCATCTCTAAGTTTGTTCAAAGCAGTGTTTACCACAATCCTTCTCAGCCATCCTTCAAACGAGCCTTCAGAGCGGTACTTGTCGATATTAATGTACACTTTAATGAAACTTTCTTGCAATACATCTTCGGCCTCTTGACGATTATGCATATACCTAAGACATACACCCATCATCTTGGGGGCATACATCTTATAGATGGCACGAAAGGCATATTCATCTTTCTTTTTACAAGCCGATATTAATTGCTCTTCTGTATGTTTCATTGTCGCTATAGACACCGGGATGTGTGTTTTGATTCATAAAAAAACTAAAAAAAAGCCATTACTGATTAAATAATGGCTTTTTGGTGATATAACAATTATTATCGTTTAATTATCAGCTTATCGGTTTTCTCGAAGTTGTTGTTTAAGAATTTGATTATATAAACACCATCTTTGAGATTTGCAGTGTTGATATAGTGTTGTTTACCAGATCCAAGCTTATGAGTGGCTATTGTTCGGCCGGTCATATCGTATATGTAGCATATTGTTTCAGATTCGGTATCGCAAACTATTGATAGCTTATCTTGTGCCGGGTTGGGGAAGATGGCTATGCTGTGGTTTGTTGTGGTTTGTGGTTGACATATACCTACTTTGGGTCTGAAAGTGGCATATATAGTATGGCTTTTCAGTAGGTCAACAAACTCGAGAGTGTTTCCTTCGAAGGCCGTATTTTTACCGCTGATGTATAGCGAGTCTATTTCGTAACCTTCGTTTGGTGTAAGGGTGTAAATTACATTGTCGCCCCAAACATAGGTGTTCACTCCGCTTGGCGATATTGTACCGTTTCCATCGGTTGATGACGCTATAATTAAACCATCGGCATAGTTGTATGTCTCTATGCTTATTTGATCGATAGATATTTTGTTTGCACTATAGCTTTCTGCCACTAGCGATATCAGGTAGAATTTTGACACTTCGGGTAGTACTGCTATCACTTCCGAGTTGGTGTTGGACATATAGTGTTGCAGGTATTTCCATTCGTTGCTGTTGCCGGTTTTGTAATACAATGTTAGGCGACCATTGCTTTGTTCGGCCGATGAAGTGTTGTTTAGTTTTATTTTTATAGTGGCGTTTACACTGTCTGCAAACTCAAATGGTGTAAGTATTATTCTGCTTGATGTGGTATCATTGTTTGTTACATTATATACCAATGTAGAGTTGTCAGATGTCCAATTTGTGTTTCCAGTAATGTTTTCTTGTGTCCAACATTCGGGTATACCGTTGTCAAATTCCTCTATGTAGGGAAGTGCTGTTGTAGGGTTGCAGTAGGTATGTCCCATGGTTGTTATACCGTTGGTATATGTGCTGTCGGTTAGTTTAGAGCATATATGGTAGAAATATGTTTCGTTGGGTATAAGGTTGGTATGTGTAAACTTCGAAGCGGAACCTACGTATATTACTGTGTCGCCATTTTCTAGTACATTGCCGGTAGTGTAGTTGGAGTCGGCTGGAGAGCTGAAGTTGTTGTTTTTTGAGTAACGAACCATCACTTTGTGGTTGCCGTATTTTTCCCATTTTAGTGCAATTATAGAGTCGGACAAGGCTTCGGCCGAAAGTGAAAGAGGCTCTGGTAGGGCACCATTCATCTTGAAGTAAATCTTATTGTTATATTCCATTATATAGTTTAGCGATATATTGGATAGGTTTGTATCCCAGTCTCTTATCCAAGGAGTTGTGTAGTCCGAAAGGGTAGTTCTATTGTACGATCCCGGGAAAGGACACATTTCGCTGTTGACGTTGCCATACGAAGAAGGTGTGTTGTTGGGCTGTTGAAATTCTGTTGCAGCACAAACGGGGTACAATTTTTGTGGGTGATTGGTGTTGATGTTCCAATAGTTAAGATCTTTGTGTGCGTGATAAACAATTAGTCCGTGTCCGGGAAGGTTGTTGTCGAAATGTATTTTCTGACGATTTTCTATAAGGTAATATTCGCCATTGGTGGCAGTATTTATTCTGTAGAAAGAGTTTGAATCTTCCGATGCCGGATTAAGTATAACTGTTGTTTGCGTATCCAATACCGTAGGTCTAGCCCAACGGTAGACATACATTTTTGTATATGGGTTGTGGTGGGCGGGGCATGCACCATTGCCATTCCACGATCCACTAGACATAAGATCCCATTTTCCTATGCCCGAAAAATCGCCACCCGAACCGGCATAGTCTGTGTCGTAGTAGTCCGGTGCCCCAAACACATGTCCCAATTCGTGGCATATAACGCCTATGTTTGTCAGTTTTTCTTCACTGTTGCCTTGGTATTCGGGCGAGCATGAGTAGGTTGATATTATAGTGCTGTCGAATGTAAGTGATTCCGAAAGGTTCCATTTGTGCGACCATATACAGTCGGCACCGCCACCGGCTTCTTCGCCCGAACCGGCAAATAGTATGTGTGCACCATCCATCACTCCATCGCCATCGTTGTCGTAGTTGGAATAATTTACATGAGCCGATGCAGCTATGAATGCTTCGCGGGCAAACTCTTGTTCGTGGCCGTAGCTGTTGTTGCCATAGTATGCCATGTTACTATCGGTTACATACGGACCTGCAATGTCCGATTCCAATATGAATTGTCCGTACGAATTTTCGTAGTAGAAATCGCGTACACTGCCTTTGGCATAGTTGAAATTGTAGTTTACTTGGTTGAACATATTTCGAACAAATAATTTGCTAACGCTAAATGGCTTGTCTTTGAAACCCATAAGTATGATAAGTATTCGTTTGGTACCTACCACATCGCCACTGTATTTTAGTTTTTCTTGTTCTTCGGTAAGTTGCCATAGTGATAGCATTATGTTTACCTGCTCTTGGCTGAAGCGTAATTTCTTGGGCGTATTTTTGAGAAATTCTATTACCTCTTCCGACCGTTGGTCGATATCTGTTGCTACGTATTTGGAAGGAATCATATTTTCGTTGTTGTCGGTAGTGGCGTATACAAAATAGCCGTTGTCGTTGGTTATTAGCGAATAGCCGTCTTCTGTTTCGGCCCAATGTACTTTTTCATCACCCTTCATGTATATTGATACAAAGGTTTTTTTGTCGGGTTGACGGAAACGTATCAACTCCGGATAGGCATCTACTGCCATAAGATTGCTGAAAAATATTGATATGAATAAACTTAAAGCTAATACTTTTTTCATTTTTTTTGTGCTATTTTACTATTAATAATTCTGTCTTTTCAAATGTGTTGGATAAGAATTGTATCAAATATGTTCCTATTCTCAATCCGTTAATGTCTATTGGGTGTATGCCACAACCTTTTATATATTGTGATTTCACTTTTCGACCGGCAAGGTCGTATATAGTACACGTTATGTTTTTGGCATTTGTATTGGTTATATCTACAAAGGTTTGTTCTTTGGCCGGGTTGGGGTATAGTGTTATTTTAGGAACGTTATTGTTTACGGTTTTTATGTCTACGTATTCCGAGTCGGCAAAAACAATTATGTTGTCCAATGCTATACCGTTGCCGTAGTTGAGTGTTGCTTCGAA
>JAFWBF010000158.1 GCA_017507285.1 Bacteroidales bacterium
AGTTACTTGTGTTTCACCTATCATAAAATCGGCAATGGTTTCGGTATGAGCCGGTTTTTCCCAAACATAGGCATCCGGATCGTTATCCAAAGCACCCATAGTGTAAGTGCCCCCTTGCACGGCTATCATGGCGAAGGATACGCCATTTGCCGTAAATATTTTATTTCCTTCCATTGTTTTTGTATTATTTATTCAGCAACAGCTCTTCGAAATTCTTTGTAAGCAATGCCTTCACTTCGTTCATATCCATTTCTCTGCCCATCTCTAGCTGCAACGAGGTTACGCCTTTGTCCACAAAGCCACATGGGTTGATGTAGCTGAAATATTTAAGGTCGGTATTCACATTGAAGGCAAAGCCATGCATAGTTACGTAGCGCGAGGCTCTTACTCCTATGGCACATATCTTTCGGGCACGAGGCGTGTCCTTGTCAAGCCACACGCCGGTGGCACCATGCAGGCGGTCGGCCGCTATGCCGTAGTGTGCAAGGGTGCGTATTATGCACTCTTCTATATTGTATATATAATCTTTTAGCGAAAGCGAGAAGTTTTCCAAGTCCAACAAAGGGTATCCCACTATCTGTCCCGGTCCGTGGTAGGTGATGTCTCCCCCGCGGTCGATAGGGAAAAAGGAGGCGTTTATCTTTTTCAAAAAGTCGTCGTTGACCAACATATTTGAGGGTTTGCCATGCTTGCCAAGGGTGTATACATGAGGGTGCTCGCAATAAACTATTTGTTGCAGTTCCTCGGTAGGTTTCTTGTCCATCTTCAGTGCAATCATAGCATCAAACACCTCTTGCTGCTTCTTCCATGCTTCGGAATATTCTATCAGATTCCAATCAATAAATTTTATCATATCTTGTATTTATTATTATCCTTATTATCTTGTTTCCCATTCTTGCAGTTCCATCTCCCGTCCGTTTAGGATGTTGAGATAGTTTTGATAACGTGTTTCGCTTATCGCTCCGTCTTCCACGGCCTGCTTTACTGCGCAGCCGGGTTCGTGCTCGTGAGTGCAGTTGGCAAAACGACAGTCGTGCAACACCTTCCTCATTTCGGGGAAAAAATGCGATATTTCCTCTTTCGAGAAATTGACCATACCAAACTCCTTTATACCCGGAGTATCTATAATATAACCGCCATCGGCAAAGGGAAATATCTCGGCAAAGGTGGTGGTATGCTTGCCCTTCATACTCCATGTGGACACATCGCCTACACGCAGTTTCAAATCGGGGTCTATGGCATTTATCAGTGCCGACTTGCCTACGCCCGAATGACCGGTAAAGAGAGTGGTCTTATCCTTGACCAGGGCACGCACCTCGTTGATATTGATACCCTCTTTGGCCGAAATATCTATACACCGATAGCCGGCCGATTGGTATATGGCTTTCACCTCGTTGTGGTACTGCCAAAGCTCGTCGTCGTACAAATCAATCTTATTGAACAGCAGTACTGCCGGTATATGATAGGCTTCGGAAGTTACCAATATACGGTCTATAAAACCGGTAGAAGTACGGGGCAAGCCCAAAGTTATCACCAAGCAGTTTTGGTCGATATTGGCAGCTATCACATGGGTTTGCTTCGAGAGCTTGGTTGAACGGCGAACTATACAATTTTTCCGTTGCTCTATCTCGGTTATAACACCCGTATTGTCCGACTCCTGCAGTGAGAACTTCACCCTATCGCCTACAGCAATGGGATTGGTACTCTTGTTGCCTTTCATTCGGAAACTACCTCGCAGACGACAATCGTATGAAGAACCATCGCCACAAAGTACCTTATACCAACTTCCTGTTGTTTTTATTACAAAACCTTCCATTTCAATATCATTTATTGGTAGATGTAATCATCATTATTTTACCCTATCGGGATTTTCGGAAAGAAAACTAGCCCACGACTTACCTTTAGTCTTTCCGGGTTTGCCCACCACCGACACCTCGGGAATATCCTTTTGCAAGAAATGACAATAAGCCACAGCCAACGCATCAGTGGCATCGAGGTATTTGGGCATATCGGCAAAATTGAGCAACCGCCCAAGCATAGCAGCCACCTGCTCTTTAGAAGCAGCACCATTGCCGGTTATAGACTGCTTGATGCGTCGTGGCTCATATTCGCAAAAAGGTATCTGATGCGACAAAGCCGCAGCAATGGCCACCCCCTGTGCCCTACCCAGCTTAAGCATGGACTGTACGTTTTTGCCATAAAAAGGGGCTTCGATAGCCAAATAATCCGGATGATATGCATCAATAAGACGTATCATCGAATCGAAGATATACTTTATCCTAAGTTCGTAACTCTCTATCTTACGCATATCCAAGACATCCATCAGCACAAGCGAAGCATGATTGCCTTCGACCGATATAATTCCGTATCCCATCACCCTAGTACCGGGGTCTACTCCTAGTATTATTTTTTCCAATATATTGCTAGTATTATATTTGTTCTACATTGCCGTGAGGAGGTTGCAGCCACGCGTGTCGCTATAGTCGAAACGACCTTGCACCTCAAAACTACCATCGTTGTGCATACGACCAATATCCTGTGTGCTTATAAATGAACACGAATATATGTTTGCCAAATCTATTACATCTATCCCCCCTGCCCTACCCCGAGGCAGTCTGACTAGAGGCGAATTTACATCGCGTATGGCTATCTTCATCCATGGCGGACAGTTGTATATACCGTTGCCTTTGGAATAAGCCTGCGAGAAAAGCTCGGTCATACCATACTCCGATGCAATAGACTTTACGCCCAAACCATTGGTAAGTAAACTATGCAGTTCTTCACGCACCATCTCTTTACGTCGACCTTTCATACCTCCGGTTTCGAACACTATGGCATCGCCAAGCGAAAAATCGTAGCTTTCCACCAAATCCAAGAGAGAATAACTCACTCCGAAAAGTATCAGCCTTTTGGGCAAACATTCGGGATTTTTCAAGTATTCCACCAGCTGTGGAGTAATGGCATCGTAAAAGCCACTATACTCGCAACCCGTTTGCTTTATAAGTTCCCTAACCATAAAGATAAGCGACGAATGGGTTTGATGCAAATAATTGGGCAATAACGCCAATATGCAATACTGAGAAGGGTTGCCCCAAAAGAGAGAAAACGTATTAAGAAAACTACGAGTATATATTTCGTGGGTAAAGAAATAGTGCTTGCTAGTCACCATCGAAGTGGTGGCACTGCTTTGAAAATAATCTATAGGCTCTACGTCGAAGGCCACAACCTTATTGGTTTTAAAGCACTCTATGGGCAGACATGGAATATATTCCCACCGCTGCACCTTGCTTACATCTACCGAAAGC
>JAFWBF010000159.1 GCA_017507285.1 Bacteroidales bacterium
GCAAGAGAGAAATTGACTAAAGTGAAGCCTAAAACTGTTGGGCAGGCGTCGAGAATAAGTGGTGTCTCGCCTGCTGATATTTCGGTATTGATAATCTATCTTACTAGGTAATAAAGTAGGGGGAGTGGGCTGTGTTTTCTCTGTGTTGTTTCACGGGGAACAACAGGGTTAAATATCATAGACCATGGTTTTTAAACCTCGTTGAATAGGATTTTTTATGCGGCAAAACATCCGTTTTAGAGCCTTTGCCGCTTCGATATAGTAAATAGGAATGATATTGCATCTAAACATCATAGAGTATGATATTTGGAATGATAGAAAATGATTTATAAAACTATAAATAAATAAACTATTATGGCAACAAAAAAAGAATGGTTTTTGGCTACAAGACCGTGGTCGTTTCCGGCTTCTACTATGCCGGCTTTGGTAGCTACATCGTATGTATTTCTTCAAAACAGCGATAATCTTTCGGCTGTAAATTGGTGGTTGGTTGTGCCCATATTTTTGGGAGTGGTATTGTTTCACTCGGCCGGTAATCTTATAAGCGATTATTTCGACTACAAGCACGGGGTGGATACACCAAACAATATTGGTAACACCAATATGATGATAATAAATGGAATTTTCGAACCAAAAACAATATTCCGCTATGGTTTCACTTTGCTTGTCTTGGCTTCCATTATTGGAATAGTGCTTACATGCGTTGCAGGTTGGCAGCTGCTTGTTATAGGTGGATTGGGATTTTTGCTTACACTTTTCTACTACAAATTAAAGTTTAATGCTCTTGGTGATTTGGATATATTCATCGTTTTTGGTGTGTTGATTGCACTTGGAACTTCGTTTGTACTTACAGGTGTGTTGGATTATTCTGTACTTTTGGTGTCGGCACCTACTGGATTGTTGATTACCGGTATTCTTCATGCCAACAATACAAGGGATATTGAAAACGATACCTCGGCCAATATTGCCACTCAGGCATCGGTGTTGGGAGTGAAAATGTCGAGAATTTATTATGTTTTACTCGTCGGTGGGGCATACGTTATGGTTGCAGTTTTGGCAGCTGTTGGAGAATTGTCGTGGATATCATTGGCAGTGGTACTTTCATTGCCCATCGCAATTGGCAATATCAAGCGTATGGCTGCACATAAACAGCCTACCGATATTTCGGACCTCGACGGCAATACTGCAAAGTTGGTTATGATATTTTCGTTGCTCTTATCGGTTGCTAACTTTATAACAGCACTTGTTCTATGAAAAAACTTGTCGTATCAATAATAGTTGCATTCGTTCTTTGGTTTGTGATGTTCTCGCCATGGACAAAAGACTATGTGCCATTTTGGACTGCAATGTCAGTTTCGGCGGCTATTCTTACAACGTTGGCTATCGTGTTTTATGGACATAGGTTAAAACAAAGTATATGGTGGTCGTGGACTGATGTGGGCATAGGACTGCTATCGGCAGCTCTGCTGTGGGGTGTTTTTTGGTTGGGTAACTATTTTTCCACAATGCTATTTCCCTTTGCCGAAGCTCAGATAGGAGGTATATACGGAATGAAGTCGGGACAAAACCCAATGGTAGTAGGCCTATTGTTGCTTCTGCTTATAGGTCCGGCAGAGGAGGTTTTTTGGCGTGGATATGTTCAGCAACGTTTGGGTGAGAAGTACTCCGTAGTAATATCCATGGTTGTAGCAACGGCTGTATATACTTTGGTACATGTCAGTTCCTTCAATTTTATGCTTACAATGGCAGCAATGGTATGTGGGGCATTTTGGGGGTTGATGTATTGCTATCGCAAAAACCTGCTTGCACTGATAGTATCACATGCAGTGTGGGATGTATCGGTGTTTATTTTATTCCCAATATCATAGTTAAAAGTCTTGTTATGAGTAAGTTCTATACTTTCACCAAGACTTCGTTTGTGCGTGGTATGCAGTGTCGTAAGCTAGTTTATCTAGATAAATATTGTTCCAAACTTCGTACCCCTCCCGACAAGGAAACACTTTTGCGTTTCCGCAAAGGACGTGAATTTGAGCAAAAGTTCAAAGATTTGTTTCCCAATGCAGTGGATGTAAAAAAGCATTGCAGCCTCAGAAGCATAAAGTATGTGGAGTTTACCAATAGTGTTTTGGCTACCAAAGGATGTGTGGAACTCTTTGAGGCAGGAGTGCTTCATGGCGATATATTGGTGCTTACCGATGTGCTACGCAAGAACGAAGATGGAACCTATGACGTTTTTGAGGTGAAGCATTCCGAAAAGATTAACAGTGCCATAGCTTGGGACGTGGCAGTACAATACTATGTTTGTAAGAATGCATTGGGCAATATTAGCAGTTTCAACGTAGTAAACCGATGTGGCGAAGGCGAATTTGTAGTTACCGATGTGACTGCTGAAGTGGAGGCAAAGTTGAAGCTTGTGCATGAAAACCTAGATGCTTTTCGCGAAATACTCCAAGGTTTTGAACCCGATGTGCCAATGGGGCCACAATGTGACGAACCCTATGTATGCGACTTTAAGCGATATTGTATGGCAAAGGCTGATACTCAATGCTCGATGTAAACAATCTTGCCTTTTCGTATAACAATAATCTCAACGCTCGACTGTTTTGTTTCTTTATGTTCGAATGCTTGAAGGCTAAACGTTCGA
>JAFWBF010000160.1 GCA_017507285.1 Bacteroidales bacterium
GCATCTATAGGAAGGGCTAAGCACTAATACATTGCCATCGGGATAGAGTTCGACCACAGTATCCTTTAAACATTGGATAAACATTTCGGCAAATCCCTCGTCGGCAATAAGTAAGTCGGTAAAAGCATACTTACGCATATCAGCCACCTTAGCAGCGGTTTGCCCTCCCTTTTTCAACCGCTCGTATTTGCTTATAGGTTTCTTTTCGTTATCATTCTGCTGCCCGGTTTCGGGTGTTTTGCTTGAGAAGTACGAGAGACCCAAACTGTTATCTTTAACCAACATTTGCACAGCAGCAGCAGTTATCTTGTTCAAATGTTTCGAAGGGCCATACTTCTGCCTATATTTATACAGTTCCCTTACTGCAAGCACATTGATATCGGCACTCTTCATCTTTCCAAAACAGTGATATAGCTGCTGTATCTCTCCGCTCGCATCATTGTAGTTGCCTATCATATCGTTGGTATTGGTTGCTGTCTTGTATTTTGCCATTGCGTATAGACTGTAGGCCATAGCTTTGGATAGGAAAGTATTGTCGGGATATTGCTTCAGCAGGCACCAACTGTCGTAGAACGCCCTTACATACGCACCGGTTATCACCAACTGTCGAATGGTTTCCATCTGTGCCAAATAGCGTATCTGTTCAAAGTCCTGCTCGTTTACACACAGCTGTTTCTCACCTCTTTCGGGCTGTGAAGCTGTAATTCTACATGCCAAACTTCTTCGCTTACCAATGTTTGGGTGAGTACTTGCCGAGTCGGCTTTATTCTCATCAGCTTCTATGCTATCTATAGTTTTCAGCCAAACGTCAGCCGGCAACTTGTAGTATTGGCTGTTGAAATAAGATGTATCGAAAGGAATATTTTGAGCCGCATAGTCCGACCGTAGCAGTATATCCATCACCCCGTCGGCCACCTTATTGTAATAGTTGCTTGGCAAATAGTATAGTACCAGCCCCAAACTATCGGCCTCCATCTCCATTCGGTGGCTACGATTGTGCTTGTTTATTATCTTGTCCAGGTCGGCATTTCGCCTACGGCCTTCTTCGGTTTTGGCACTTATGCTTTCCCAAGTGTGGTTATTTACATAGTGTACAATCTCGTGGCTGAGTATATAAGCCATCTGAGCCTTGTTTTGCAGACGCGCCACCAAGCCGGTACTTACAAATATCATACCTTGTCCGGTAGCAAAAGCATTAACGGCAGTACTTTTATAGGTATAAAACCTCAGGTCGTTACGCAGTTTGGGATTGTTTTTCAGCAAGGTGTCGGCCACTTGGTTTATCCACAGCGTTATTGGGTCGCCATATAGTATGCGTCCGCCCTGCACCATCTTGGTTATAGCATAGCTGCATTCCAACACCCCTTTGCTCCGGCGGCTCTTACGCTTGTCGGTATATTGCTCCATACGGCTACGGTCCTCGTCGTAAAGTTCTTTCACCGTCTTACGCATATCCTCCGGTATATTGCCACGGCTGTAGAGGCCTTCGTAAGCTGTATAATTATAACTTTGTGCAAACGACGAGGAAAAGTCAAGCACTACCATCAACAACAAGCCTACAACCTTGGGATAAATACAAGCAGTAATGTACCGCATACAGTTCTCCTTCCTTTATACATTAAAGCAAATTGGCATACAAGTCTTACCACATGTATGCCAATCATTTATTGCATTTTTATAATATATAACCAAATCCTATACTCAATACAAACGGAACATTCTTGGTATAATTCCTATAATCCGGAAAATCCAAGAATTCAGCAAAAAGATTGTTAGTAGCACCAACTGTTGTCAACAGGTCAAACCCAAGCGTTCCACTAAAGTAAAAGTTATCCATTTTATAGGTAGCCTTCAGTTGCGGCCCTCCGAAAAGTGAAAAATCATAAAATATATCCTTCAGATTGATAGGTGCTGAAAAAAAGATACCGGCCGATGCTTCCAACTCATCATTCATAAGATGAAGTTTAAGCATAATCTCGCCTTGAATCAGAACATACAAATCTTCAAATTCTGCAACAAATGGGGTGCTAGTACCGGATGAACCCAAACCCATTGATGGGTCTTCCCATTCCTCGCCCTGCAACGTAAACGAACGCTTGTAAAGTCCTAGCTTTACCATGTGTTCGGTAGATACATATTGGCTGTTCCAATCGCGTGTATGACCATAAGAGAAATAAACACCGGGATTAAAAATACCACCATCAACCTCGTTGAGACGTGCATAATTGCCATAGTCTTCTTCTATAATTTCGTCGCTAATAGAGTAAAAATTAAATGAATTAAAAAAACCAATCTCCATCCTCCTGTCTATGATTGGAATAATTCGAATTGTGTACTGTGCATAAGTCGCTGTTAGCATAGTTAACAATACTGCCGATAAGATAAACTTTTTCATTGTTATTATGTTTTAGTTAGACATTTAAAATTAATTATTCTTTCAAGTTTTATATTCTGTTTTTAGTTTACATTCTGTCTCACTACACTTTTTCTACCATCTAAAGTCTAATCCTCGTTAGTCTACACCACCCTCTCCTACTTAAAAATTTTCACCTTTCAAATCGGCGACAAAATTACACATATTTTCCCAACCGAACAAACATTTTCCAAAATATTTTTATAAATGATTCATAACAACACTGCTACTCACTCACATACATACATATCATCGGTTTCCAACACCTATCTGCAATAGCAACTTTGCAAGACATAATGGCAAAATCAATCCTATTATAGACTACAATCAACCCATCATGCGGCACAAACAAAACAGCCACCATTCAATATTAAACTAATAATTAATTTATATCATATTAACAGAGACCCATTTAACCTGGAGAATTGAATATTTACCACCGGTAAACTTATTTATCAAAAATATCGCAGCCACGCAGAGTTATCAAGATAAATACCTGATTATTAAGAGTAGGTATTTTTACAATAAATCATTAGAACATCTGTTTTGACAGGCCGGTATAGGCAAATTCATTTATGGATGGGGGTAAATAAATTTATAGATGGGGTATTTTTAATGGCTCTAGTTTGATATTAGACTGAATTTACACTAGTATAGGAATAGTAGGTCTCTTATTTACATCCACAGCACGAATAGAGATATATGCAGATGCTGCGGCATCAAACAATATCGATATTCTGTTCTTTAGATATACTTTTCCATACATTAGAACATTATTCCAAATTAGATAATTGTTTAAATATTTCGTAGACACTCCA
>JAFWBF010000161.1 GCA_017507285.1 Bacteroidales bacterium
GACAGCGACCGCATATTCTCCGTAAAGCAGACCATGACACGCAAATACGATATTATCGACACCTTGCAGTTTGTGGTAGATGCCGAAGGCTTGCCCATGCCGGTGAGCCAGGCCATAAGCCACGCCGTGGCAAAGAGTGCTGCCTCGGCACTAAGCTACACACCGCAATCCGTCGGCAACTACAATGCCGAAGAGGTGTTCACCTCCGTAATGCAAGAGGGTGAGAAGCTGAGAGCCTACGAGCTGCAAAGCAGGGTGATGGAACGCTATAAATCCATAACGCTGAACGGCTATCTGTACATCAAGGACATGGCACAGCGTATAGGCCTGCTGTGCAAAACTGTTATCAATCCACGCTGTGTATACTACAGTCTGCAACCCACTTTGAGAGCCACCATAGCCACCACCACGGCAGGCACTGCTTCGAACAGCCGATTTGCTTCCTCGCCATAAAGTGTAAAACTCCCATGGTTACAGGTCGTAAGTGCCATACTTTTGGGTCAAAACTCCCATGGTTACGGGTCGTAAGTGCCATACTTTTGGGTCGTAACTCACGGGGTTTTGGCTTGGCCGGAAATACGGAATTATGGAACAACGGACAACGGTCTTTGGCTTCTCCGGTCAAAAGGCGAAGAACGAAAGGAGGATTTCAGTTGTCCGTAGTCCTTTGTCTTTCAAAAAAAACACTGTTCAAACCTCCTTCCCTATTTCAAAAAGAAATCGTAAAGGGTTTGAAGATAGGCCTTACCGTTTCTCAGTTCAATGTTTAAAAGACTAGAATCTTGTATAGTACTACTCGACAGGCGTTTATTTATGCCATCGTATATGATATTACCTTGTGGTACTACCCAGCCGAAACCCATATTGGTCTCGTAGTAGGCAAACTCTTTGCTGTAGGGGTTAAAGATGTCCTTACCCCTATAGGCATCGCAATCGTCGATACCCATCTGTGCTGCAAGGGTGGGATATATATCTATTTGCGAACATATTGTGCTGCATATCTTTCCCACGTAAGCACTATCCAAAGCTCCGCCCATCCATAACATTGGCACATGCATATATTCGGCACTATTTACATAATGGTTCATATAAGTGGAATGGCTATGATCAGACACTATTACAAACAAAGTGCTATCGTACCATGGTTGTGTTTTGCAGCGTTCTATGTATTGATACAACTCGTAGTCGGAGTATTTTACCGAATTAAGATACGGCAACTCGTCCACATCCCACGTCAGTTGAGGTACCTTCTTAGGCTCGTCATACGGAGCATGGGAACTAGCTGTAAACAGAAACGAAAAGAATGGTTGCTGCATAGTTTGCAAATCCTTATAGCTTTCGGCAAAAAGGTATTCATCGGGAATAGAAAGTTGACCCCTAGGATATTCTATCGGAAAATCCTTATCTTCCATTATCTTGTTAAACTCGTTCCAAAGAATAAAAGCCCTTATATTGCCGTAACGCAAATCGCCGGCAAAATAATAAGATGTGTTATAACCCATACTATTAAACATCTTTGGCATACTACCCAAATATTTGTAGAGCGAAAATATGTCGGTTACATCATGTCCCTGCATAGGTGGAAAACTGCTCATTACGCTGCTCATAGCCTGCTGCGAACGATGGCCGTTGGCATAAAATCCGGTAAACATAAGTCCTTCTTTTTCCAGCTGTGCAAAATATGGCGTTATGCTGTCGCGTCCGCCAAGCGAGGCAATGCAGTCTCCGGACCAGCTTTCGAGCAATACAAATATTACGTTGGGTCTACTATTGTTCAGCACCTGTATGGTGGTATCCTGCGGTGTAGCGTATATATCCTTAAGTATATCGTTGGCTTGTTCGGTGGGCATCTCTTGGAAAGGATTGCTATTGTCCAAAGTTTTAAAATGCACATAATTGAAAATAAAGTTCCACTGGGTATTTACTGCCGCATCGTTAAGTATGGCATATTGGGAAAAGAACGACTGGCTTTGCGATATAGGCACACCTTTCAAGCCACCTCTCATACCACAAAATATCAAGAACGCCAACACAATAAACATTATCGGCGACTTTAAGGCGCTATAACGTTGAGGAACAACAGCCGGCTTTATTACCACTTTACAGTATAGGCATTGAAACGCTGCCACGTAAACAGCAAAGCCTATAAGCAATATCACCAACAAGCCGGTATCAACAGTATCTATAATCTCCTTGGGATTACGCAAATAGAGCAATGCTTTGTGGCTTAGCTTCACCCGCCATTCGTCATACACTCCTATTTCGCCAAAGAGTATCATTGAGGTAATTAGAAGCATTGCCAACATCAACACCTTCTTTATCACATTCCAACCTTTCCAACTGATGGCATACTGCAACGAAATAAACACCAAAAAAGGAGCCGACAGCCAACAAGCAGTCGACAAGTCGAGTTTGAAAGCATGAGGAAAGACCTTCATTATTTCCCAAAACGAAACGTCGGGCAAGAGGTTGGAATAAACCAATAGGAAGATCACCCTACCAAGTATAAAGAAGAAAAACCAATATAAAATAGTCTTGATTATCTCTGTCAAATACAACTTCATATTCTTTGCTTACGACATAAAAAATAGAGTGCGTCAAAATATTTCGATTAGTTTTGAGAGAACCAACAAAATTCTAACGCACCCTATAATATAAATATATATTTTATAAACCTTACCGCAATTCAATCATCTCTTTTAGAAGTTTACACCAAATCCGAACTTAATCATGTGTTGGACTATTGTTTCTTCCATTTTGCTATAGTTCACATCGTCGTTATCAAGATCGGCATTTTGCACTCTTTGCACCCTCAATGAATGTAGTTGATAACCAACGTATGCGTTTATGGCAACATTTCTGTTGAAAGCATATCTTGCTCCCACACTCAAACCTACCATAACACCGCCACTTATAACTTCGCGCTGAAATTCATTGCTATTATTTTTCTTTCCCATTGGGATGGTATAACCGGCGGTAATAGATGTATATGGTGTAATCTGACTACGTAAATAATGAGTACGCAGTTCGGCATAAACCGGCATTTGAGAGAATACGCCCTCGCCATCGGCAAGGTATGATACACCTATTCCAAAACCCGATTGACGACGCCATTGCCAGCCTCCCGATATATTTATTCCTTTGAGAAAGACTTTCTCTGTAAAATCATAAGCCATCGCTATATCTGTAACACAATAAGGACCGAAGTACTTAAACTCTACATGTTTTGGTAATACTGATGGTGCCGACAGTGGTGATGTTTCCATCATTGATTCACTTGTTGATGATTCCAACATTTTTGGAAATGAATTATCATCCAAACGTAAAGACATACCCTGTCCACTGGAAATTGCATATAATGACAATGCTACTACTAATGTAAATAGTTTTTTCATAAGACAAATATTTATTATTAATAACTTACGATATTCAGAAAAAAAGTTTTCTTCCGATTATATATTTATGTACATCATCTTAAACAAAAAGAATCCGTGTTTCGGCATCTTCTGCTTAAAATGATGCACATAGTATTATATTATTCTATCGATTTCAAATTTTCATCAATAATCAACTGAGCTTCGATAGCTGCTTGTACTTGTTCTACTGTAAACTCGGGGTTGATTTCTTTCAACACAATACCTTTAGGAGTTACTTCCATAACGCCCATTTCGGTAATAATCATGTTTACTTGACCTTTGGCAGTAAGAGGCAAAGTGCATTTCTTCAATATCTTAGGATTACCTTTGGCTGTGTGTTCCATTGCCAATATTACCTTTTTGGCTCCTACAAGCAAATCCATTGCACCTCCCATACCGGGTGTTTTTTTGCCGGGAATCATCCAGTTTGCCAAGTCGCCTTGTTCGTCAACTTGCATTGCTCCCAATATACTTACATCAACGTGGCCACCACGAATGATGCCAAAACTTGTAGCACTATCAAACGATGAGGCGCCTTCGGTGGTAGTTATGAATCCACCACCTGCATTGGTGTAGAATGGATTTTCTTTACCTTCTTCGGGTGTGGGTCCCATACCTATCAAACCATTTTCACTTTGAAGTATTACGTTTACTCCTTGTGGCAAGAAATTAGGAATTGCTGTTGGCAATCCAATACCTAAGTTTACAACATCGCCATCTTTTAATTCCTTTGCTGCTCTGCGTGCTATGAAATTTCTTATTTCGTTCTTGTCCATTATTATTTCTTTTTTATTGTTATCTTATCCGTTTATTCTTTTATCCAACTCTTGTGCAACAAACGATGCCACATTATCGGCATAGGTATTCATTCCAAAGCCGGCATCGTAGCCTAATTCTTTTGCTAGTTCGTGGCTTATACGCGGACCGCCGCACACCAATATCACTTTGTCTCTCAACCCTTCGGCTTCAAGCATTTCTACAAGCTCGGTCATATTTTGGATATGAACATCTTTTTGTGTAACGGTTTGCGATACCAAAAGTGCATCGGCTTTCATTTCGATGGCCTTTGCTATAAACTCTTCGTTTGGCACTTGGCTACCCATGTTCAATGCCTCTATCATTTCGTAGCGTTCCAAACCATAGTGGCCTGCATAGCCCTTCATGTTCATAATGGCATCGATACCTACTGTATGTGCATCGGTTCCGGTGCTTGCTCCTACTATCACTATCTTGCGACCTATGTGTTCTTTTATATATTCGTCCGTTTCGTGCATGTCCATTACAGAGCTTTCTACTTTGGGTACATGTATAGATGTATAGTCAACTGTATGTGTGCAACTTCCATAACAATTAAAGAAGGTGAATCCTTCGGTAAGCTCTTTGCTGTAAACTACCAATGGATTTTCGAAACCCATCTTTTTCATCAATTGTTTTGCGGCCTCTATGGCTTCGTCGCCATTAGGTACGGGCAATGTAAAACTTACTTGGGTTTTACCATCGTTCATCGTATCGCCGTATGGCTTTATTTGTTTAAGGTCTAAAGTTTTGTCAAAATCCTTAGCCTCCATTGAATATAATCCTTCGCTCATAATATTTATATCGTTATTTTTTTATTACATTGTTATATATTTTTGCCCGAATATTTTGACAAAAAAGTTCTTTTATTCATAAAAATGCAAGCTTTTAATCTGTTTCCGCCCAATTTTATATTTTAGCCGGCCTAAACAAAATTGTTATAACACATTATCAAATAGAACTTTAATATCAAAAGTATTACATTCTTAGCACCTACAAAGGTAATATATTTCTTTCAATAATGCAAGTTTGGGACAAGATTAGTATTATCTTTTGAATCTTTGTTGTTAGTAATCTTTTTCTATTCTTTGTGATTGAGCTATTGATGGCTTTCCAAAAAATGCAGCATCCGGTGCCTGGCGGGCTTGCTGTGGTTTTCCGTTTTGACGGCTTTTGGCTTCGAATATTCGACTGATTTCTTGCTATGGTTTTATATATTTGTATTTCTATCAATTCGTATTTTGTTCGAGAGTGATGGTGTGAAGACTTCGGCGGCGATAGTCGAAAGACTTCGGTGGCGATAGTCGAAAGACTTCGGCGGTGATAGTCTCCTTATGCCATAAGGGCGGTCTCCTTATGCCATAAGGAAGCCGCCCTTATGCCGTAAGGAAGGTGTCCTTATGGCATAAGGAGACTATCGCTCTCGAAGTTTGTCGACTATCGCTTTCGAACTTTATCGACTATCGCTTTCGAAGTCTTTCACTATCTTGATAGTAATCTTTCCGTTTTTGCGTCGAAGTGTTTTTGTTTTACTATAGTAATCTTTCTGCTTCTGAGTGGAAGGGATTTCGTTTTAGAATAGTAATCTTTCCGTTTTTGTGTCGAAGTGTTTTTGTTTTACTATGGTAATCTTTCCGCTTTTACATCGAAGTCTTTCAGTATTTCGATAGAACTATGTTTGCCTTTTGTCCGAAACTTTTGTTTCGGGTTGCAAAGGTAGTATAATATTTCGAGATGGCAAAATTTATTTTCTTAAAAGAGGTAATAGGTTGATTGGCAAATAGCAATGTGGTTGATTGCCGCCGACAAATCAATTGTATTGTTTTGGTTTATTGGTCGGGCATTGTTGTTTTATCGGAATCCGGTGGCTGACTATTTGGGATGTGCTAAAAGAAATGGTATAAGGATGTAAAAAAGGCTGTACGATTATATATATATTGTACAGCCTTTATATGTATGGATAGTAGCTTTGTTATCTAAGTCGGTCGGCGGCTCTTACTTTAAGTTCGTCTTTTTTGATGGCTTGTTGTGCCAAAAAGAGCAATACCACTACTACTACGGGTGCGAATGTTCCTACTCCGTAATGGACCGTAACGGTCCAAATGGGCCACGAGGCTTGCATGTCGGCCACACAGCCATCGATGGTTGAGAGGAACATTATGGCTATGTATGCCAATGTAAGTACGAGCATAAATGCCACTATTCGCATTTGCAGCATTCTGTTTTTAAACATGAATATGGATGCCAATACTCCTACTGCTACTACGATGACGATGATGAGGAGGAGGGTTGAACTTTGGCCAACAAATGTGGGTATGATACCGGTTTGGTCGTATGTGGTTGGCTGTTCTATCAGGTCTAAACTTGCGGTAGCTTCGATTGTATTGGTTTGGGGGTTGACCAAATCAAATGTTGCTGTTGGGAACATGAATAGTAGTGCCAATCCTACCAATGCCAATACTAAATAAATGGATTGAATTCTTTGTATCATTTTCGTTTATTTTTTGTAGTTATCTAATAGGTTGTTTATTATTTCTTTCATTTGTTCAAATTCATCTTTGTCGAAGAGTCGGGTAAGGAAGACTATTTTTCCTTCGGGGTCGATGATGATGTTTCGGGTTACTCCGGCACCTTTTTCGGTATATAGCGAGAATATTTTGCCATCTTCGTCGAGGGTCAATGGGTAGGTTACCTTCATGTCGGCAATAAATTTTTCTATTTTTTCCTTTGGTTCTTTCAAATCTACGGCTACCAAAGCGAAGTTTGGATTATCTTTATGTTGCTGCCATATTTCGCTTTCTATGTGGGGCATCTCCTTGCGGCATACTTTGCACCAGCCTGCTGTAAATTGGAGCATCACTACTTTTCCGCGGAGGTCTGAGAGCTGTTGGGTTGTTCCATCAAGGTATTTTATTGTAAAGTTGGGAGCTTGGTCGCCTACGCTTACGGAGTAGCCTCTGTTGTCGGGCTCTTTTGTTTGGGCGTGCAACGGTGCTTGGCATAGGACAGCCAGAAGTGTCATCAAAATTATCTTTTTCATTTTCTATTATTTATCGTTAGTTATTTATAATTTATTCTTCTATAAAATCATCGCTGTTGGAGTGGTGCCATTTGGCAAGCACTTCACAATCTTTCAGCAATATAAATCCGGGGTTGGAACGAAGCATTGTTTCTATTGCTTTTTCATCGGCATAGTAGTATTCGGCGTTATCCAATTGGTTTTCGGCCAAGAAGGCTTCTACTTCTTCTGCCGGCGAGGATATGGATACCAAATATACCATATATATACCTTTGTCTTGGGCATACTTGTTTACCTTTTGCAGGCTGGCGATGCCTTTTGGGGTTACATCGTTTAGGTGATGTATAGTGGCTATAAGCAGGCTGTCGGCCGAACCGATAATGTCTTTTGCATAATCTATATCGTCGGTTCCCATCATCGAAAAGCCGTCGGCATATATTTCGTTAGGGTCTATGATTTTGCTATCAACAAACTCCCATTGAGTGGCCCATGTTGTATCCTTATAGTATTCCATTAGGTTTTCGGAGGGAAACTCTTGTGTTTGGCCTGTGGTTTTGTTTTTATACACCAGGTAGGTTTTTACTTCGCCGCGCTGTTCGGGCATCATTCGGTTGCCTACTTTCCACGAACGGAAGTCCAATATAGGTTCGTTGGAGATGTTGTAGAGCTGGAACACTACAGCTATTACTATTGCCGAGAGTGTTACAAGTATGTCACGTTCAAATGTTTTTCTTCGGCTTGGCATATTACGGCATAGGAATATGTATATGGTAAAGACCATCAGCACTACATTTTTCCAAAATGTTTCCCAGTTTGTAAGTTTCACCATATCGCCAAAGCAACCACAATCGGTTACCTTGTTGGTAATGGCATCGATAAGTGTGGTAACTGTAAAGAAAGTCATCATCAAAAGCAATAACCATGCCGACAATTTTTTGTAGCAATTGGTTATAAGTAGCACTCCTATAAGAAATTCCAACGTAATCATACTTACGCTTAGGAATGTAGCCAAAGGCAAAGCCCATTCAAAAGAAAAGCTGCCTATGCTCCAAGCGGTCATGTACTCCTGTATCTTGTAAGATGTTCCAAGGGGGTCTACCCCTTTGGAGAAACTCGAAAACAAAAATACGGCTCCAACAAACCAGCGGCTTATTTGCCACAACATTTTTTTCTTATCATTTTTCATATCTTATTCTTTATTAGTGTTTATATTTATTCGCCAAGTTGTATAAGTGAGAATATAGAGTAGTTGATAATATCGGTATAGCTACCTTCTACCCCTTCGGATATCAATGTCTTGCCATTGTTGTCCTCTATCTGTTTTATTCTTTTTATTTTCATCAATATTATGTCTACCATGGAGCTTACACGCATCTGCCTCCAAGCTTCGCCATAGTCGTGATTCTTTCTTATCATCAAATCCTTAGTGGCATTGATATGCTTGTCATATAGTTTCATGGTTGTATCGAAGGGCAAATCTTGCTCGCCGTCCAGGCCAAGTTCTATCTGTATCAGTGCTATTACCGAATAATTGACCATGGCAATAAATTCGGGCACTATACCTTCTTCTATCTCATTTACCCCCGACATCTGGATGCTACGAATACGATTGGCTTTGATAAAAATTTGGTCGGTAAGCGATGGCAAACGCAATATGCGCCACGATGTGCCATAATCTTTGGCTTTCATAGCAAAAACTTTACGACATTTTTCTATTTCATTTTCAAACTGTTCGGAAGTTTTATTCATTTTTTTCGGTTTTATTGTAACTTTATTCGTAATTTCGCACTTTATTTCGGCAACGCTTTTCGTATGTATCACGATAGTATTATGAAATTGATGATATCAAGATAACGAACAGACATTCCGATAAATATGCTTTAAATAAACTATATATACATACATCAAAATGATGAACAAAGATACTAAATTTTCTTCAGATAAAACAATGTGTTTTGGCAAAAAATTATTTTCTCTGTCAAAACCAATGGTTATGGGAATATTAAATTGCACTACCGATTCGTTCTACGACGGAGGGCAATACACTTCCGAAGAAGCAATCGTACGGCGTGCTTTTGAAATAATAGAACAAGGCGGCGATGTCATAGACATAGGGGCCGTATCGTCGAAACCGGGTGCCGAACTTATCCCTACCGATGTAGAAATAGAACGACTTGTGCCTATAATAAAGTTGTTGCGACACGAATTTCCAAACGCCATACTATCGGTAGATACCTGTTGGGCTAAAGTGGCAAAGGCTGTAGCCGACGAGGGGGCTGATATTATAAACGACATTTCGGGTGGGCAGTTTGATACAGAAATGTTCAACACAGTGGCCCAATTACAACTTCCCTATATTCTTATGCACACCAAGGGGCTGCCTTCGGTTATGCAAACCCAAACACAATATGCCGATATAATGCAGGAAATGATTATGTACTTCTCCGAAAAATTGGACAAACTGTACTATCTTGGAGTGAAGGACATAATAATAGACCCCGGATTTGGTTTTGCCAAAACTTTGGAACAGAACTACACTATTATGAAACATCTTAAAGATTTTTCTGTTTTCAAAGAACCGTTGCTTGTGGGTATATCTCGAAAATCGATGATATATAACTTATTAAATTCTGATGCACAAAAGGCTTTGAATGGCACAACAGTGTTAAATACATACGCTTTGATGAATGGTGCAAAATTTATTCGCGTTCATGACGTTAAGGAGGCTGTAGAAACAATAAAAATAATAGAACAACTAAATAAACATTAATTATGAATTTACTTGCCGTAATACAAGGATTTCCGGAAATACACCTAATTGATATAATTGATATCCTTTTGGTGGCATACCTTTTTTACGAAATATACAAATTGGTAAAGGGTACCAACGTTATGGGTATATTTATAGGTATAATAGTTATATATGCCATTTGGAAAATTGTAAGCATATTGCAAATGAAACTATTATCCGACCTTTTGGGGCAGTTTATAAGCATGGGAATGTTGGCTTTGGTGGTTGTGTTCCAACCCGAAATACGTCGATTCCTGTTACAGTTGGGTACCAAATCATTTATAGGAATAAAGAAAAGATTCTTGTTCTGGAAGATAAATGTAACAAAAAGAAAGAAAGCCAATTTCGATCCTTATGTACAAGCCTGCAAAAATATGTCTAAGTCGCTAACCGGAGCTTTGATAGTATTTGTACAAGAAAACGAGCTCAACGATATTATCGCCAGCGGCGAACGTATTGATGCCGAAGTATCGTCGGCACTATTGGAAACCATCTTTTTCAAAAACACCCCCTTGCATGATGGTGCAGTGATAGTGAAAGGCAACAAAATAGTGGCAGCCCGTTGCATACTACCGGTATCGTCCAACTCGGCCATCAACCCCAACCTTGGCCTACGCCATCGCTCGGCCATCGGTGTAACCGAAATGTCGGATGCCATATCTGTAATAGTATCAGAACAAACAGGGGCTATATCGTACGTAAAAGAAGGCTCTATCACCCACGGTGTAACGCCGGAACAATTAAGAAAATACTTAGAAGAAAACATACTATAAACCAATATAGTATATACAACAAGGAGAAATTTGTTTTACATCGTGATATAAACAAATTTACATCGTGATATAGATAAAAATCCCTCGTGATGCAGTTTTCAGCGCATCACGAGGGATTTTTTACCTATCACATCACTACCAAATTTGATAGTATACCACCACTTTATTTATACCCTACCATAAAGAGAATAGCAGTAGGGTATGACGGCGACGATACCCTATTATAAAATATTTACAGATATTCGGCATTTGATGTGTAAGTTATCGAAAAAAAATTGTATATTTGCACGCTGTAACAAAGCCGTTATAGATAACGTTATTTATTGATAAATAAAGCCATATAGAATGGGAAGCAGATTTTGGAAGTTTGTATTAAAAGTATTTGGATGGAATTTTGAAGGAAGTTTCCGCCCCGAAATGAATCGTTGTGTGATGATAGAAGCACCACATACAAGTGGTTGGGATTTTATTTTGGGACGTATAGGTATATGGATTTTAGGTATAAATGGCAAGTTTCTTATCAAAAAAGAATTTTTCAAATTTCCATTAGGTTACGCTCTGAAAAAGTTGGGTGGCCTACCCGTTGACAGAGGCAACCGCAAAAACGGCATTGTAAACCAAGTGGCAAAACACTTCGCTACCAACGAAAAATTTACCATAGTGATAACCCCCGAAGGCACACGACGATATACCGAGCATTGGAAACGCGGGTTCTACGAGATAGCAACAGTAGCCCAGGTGCCTATAGTACTATCTTTTATAGACTATGGCAGAAAGACCTGCGGAGTGATGGAGACTTTCTATCCCACAGGCAATTATAACGAAGATATATCAGCAATTCAAGAAAAATATAAAAACGTGGTGGCTCGCCACCCCAAACAATTTAATATGAGTAAAATGTATTGGGATAAAAAATAAAATTAATCCCAATATCATAACAATAAAAAACTGAACGATAATGTATAGAACATGTACTTGTGGTGAGTTGAATATAGCTCATGTAGGAAAAGAAGTAACCCTTTGCGGTTGGCTACAACGCTCTAGAGATTTGGGAGGTATGACATTTATTGACTTACGCGACCGTTATGGTATCACACAGTTGGCTTTCAATATGGAAACCAATGCCGAGCTATGCGAAAAAGCTCGCAAACTTGGTCGTGAATATGTGCTACAAGTAAGCGGTATTGTGGCCGAACGTAGCAGCAAAAACACCAAAATTCCAACCGGCGAAATAGAAATAGTGGTAAACAATCTTACTGTTTTAAACAGTGCCAAGGTTCCTCCTTTCACTATAGAGGACAACTCCGATGGTGGCGACGATTTGCGTATGCGCTACAGATATTTGGATTTGCGTAGAAACCCGGTACGCAAAAACCTCGAATTGCGACACAACATGGCAATACTTATACGCAACTACCTCAACAACCTTAACTTTATAGAAGTAGAAACCCCATTCCTTATAAAATCAACACCCGAAGGAGCTCGCGACTTTGTTGTTCCTTCGCGCATGAATCCGGGTGAATTTTATGCCCTACCCCAATCGCCACAACAATACAAACAGCTACTTATGGTATCGGGCATGGACCGCTATTTCCAAATAGTACGCTGCTTTAGAGACGAAGACTTACGTGCCGACCGTCAACCGGAGTTTACACAGATAGACTGCGAAATGAGTTTCGTAGAACAAGAAGATGTTTTAAACACATTCGAAAGTTTGATGAAATTCTTGTTTAAAGAACTTAAAGGTTTAGAGTTTGACAGTTTCCCACGCATGTCGTACGCCGATGCAATGAAATACTATGGTAGCGACAAACCCGACACACGCTTCGAGATGAAGTTTGTAGAACTAAACGATGTGGCAAAAGGAAAAGGTTTCGGACTTTTTGACAATGCCGAACTTGTGGTAGGTATAAATGCCGAAGGCTGTGCCGAGTACACACGTAAACAGATAGACGAACTTACCGAATTTGTAAAACGCCCACAAGTGGGAGCCGGCGGAATGGTATATATCAAATACAACGCAGATGGCAGCTTCAAATCGTCGGTAGATAAATTCTACAACCAAGACGATTTAAAAGCTTTCGCCAACACCTTTGGTGCAAAACCCGGCGATATGATGCTTATACTTTGCGGCAACGACGAAAAAACTCGCAAAGCATTGTGTGAACTACGTTTGGAAATGGGTTGCCGATTGGGACTTAGAGACAACAGCAAGTTCTCGCCACTATGGGTTGTGGACTTCCCGCTACTGGAATGGGACGAAGAAACAGCACGTTTCTATGCCAAACATCACCCATTTACAAGCCCCAAACCCGAAGACCAAAAGCTTTTGGATACACCTGCCGAATGGGGTAAAATACGTGCCAACGCATACGACATGGTTATCAACGGTGTAGAAGTAGGTGGCGGAAGTATACGTATCCACGACCGCGAACTGCAAAACAAGATGTTCCACACCCTTGGATTTAGCGACGAAGAAGCTCAAAATCAATTTGGTTTCTTAATGAATGCTTTCGAATACGGAGCACCTCCTCATGGCGGTTTGGCTTTCGGCTTCGACCGTATGTGTGCAGTGTTTAGTGGAGTTGACAGCATCAGAGACTTTATTGCATTCCCAAAAAACAATAGTGGTCGCGACGTTATGAGTGGAAGCCCTTCACCTATAGCTCAAGCTCAACTTGATGAACTGAATATAGAGTTGAAAGGAATATAAAGGCAACTTTATAACTACATATAAAATAAGGCGAATGTGCTCATCACACTTTCGCCTTTAATTTTCTATTCCAATTTCATTTATCACTTTTATTTATAGGGTGCTACTCGCTTGTATTTTCCGGCCAAATTTGTAACATCATATATCTCCAAATACTCTACACCAGCCTCAACATATATATTTATTTCAGCAACAATGTCTTTCGAAGTATCTATATCCCTAAAATGCAACAAACGTCCATCAACATAATAAGGCATTTCCACTTCCAACATATCATCAAAAAGTGTAGCTAACGAATTTAATATATTATTTTTGTCCTCAAAATCTATTTCATCAAAAGTATCTTCAAATGCACCAACTCTCCATTTCATTATTCCATACTTGGTAAATTCCAAATCTAAATCAGCCTCTTCTACCGGAATCCATTTCCCAATTATCGTTTGTTCATAATCCAGAAAATATTTAGTTTTAGCACCGCCACCCGATGCTTTAGCTACCACCAACCACAGTAGCGAAGTAGCTACTACCGTTATCAAAATAATCAATACTGTTTTCTTCATAAAATATAGTTTAACTTTTTATATATCAATAATTGCAATCTTTATCTACTACATCTGTCTAAAAGTGTGTCCACAATTATTACAAATATATTTTTCTTTATCCGGTTTAAAATAAGCATAAAGCATAAATGTAGGTGCAAACAAGAAAACAAATCCCACAAAATTGTCTACCATAATAGACCAAATACATATAGGAATCATTATAATACTTCCAATCAACAACCAAATACTTCCACGCTTGTTTGTCTCAACTTTTCTTGTTATATCCTCGCTTCCACATTTCGGACACCACGACAATCTAGTATCCTTCTCGTCCATCAATGGTTTCAGAAGAGCTATCGCTTTTGCATAATCCGATTCATACACAAACACCTGCACCATTGGTAGCTTTCCACCATTGGTCATAAATGATGCCACATTTTCTTGATCCACAATTCGGCACGAAATATTTTCATCCTCAAGCGTTGCCTGCAGCAAATTTGCCGTTGCATAATCACATTCTATAATCAGTTTCTCACCCATATAAAATTCCGTTTAAAATCCGGTTGCAAAGTTACATACTTTATTCTATATAGCAAAAGTTTTTGTTATTTTTCTTTTTATATAGGATCGGTAGTGGAAAAAGTTTTGTTTATTAAAGAAAAAAGCGTAACTTTGCAGATTGTAATTGAAGTGATACTTTTACATGTAATAGATTAAATAATAAATAAATAAACAAAAATGAAGACTACTCCTTATACCGATTTACACATTGAATTGGGAGCAAAAATGGCAGAATTTGCCGGTTACAACATGCCAATTCAATACGAAGGGTTGACAATTGAACATAATAATGTACGTAACAACGTTGGTGTTTTCGACGTAAGCCACATGGGCGAATTTCGTGCAAAAGGACCTAAAGCAAAAGAATTTATGCAATACGTTACAGTTAACGACGTAGCTGCATTGGAAGACGGACAAGTACAATACACCTGTTTGCCAAATGGTAAAGGTGGTATAGTTGATGATATGTTGGTATATCGCGTTGCCGACGATCATTATTTTATGGTTCCTAACGCTGCCAATATCGACAAAGATTGGAAATGGATGAGCAAAATAGCCGAAGAAATGGGCATGAAACTTGGCGAAGACTTTGTAAACGAAAGTGAACAATGGGCTCAATTGGCTGTTCAAGGTCCTAACGCTTTGAAAGCTATGCAAAAGCTTACAGAAGCTAACGTTGTAGATATGAAATACTACACATTCCAAATCATTACTTTTGCAGGAATCGAAAACATTATTTTCTCTACTACAGGTTACACCGGAGCTGGTGGATGTGAAATATACATGCCTGCCAAATATGCAAAAAATGTATGGGATGCAGTATTCGAAGCCGGTAAAGAATTTGGTATAAAACCTGCAGGTTTGGGTTGCCGCGACACCTTGCGTCTTGAAATGGGATTCTGCCTATACGGTCATGAAATAGACGATACTATATCTCCTATCGAAGCAGGTTTGGGTTGGATAACCAAATTTGTTGATGGCAACAACTTCATCAACCGTGATATATTCGAAGCTCAAAAAGCTAACGGCGTTGAAAAGAAAATAGTAGGTTTCGAAATGGAAGACCGTGGTATTCCTCGTAGTGGCTACGAAGTATGTGATGCCGAAGGTAACGTAATAGGCGAAGTTCGCTCAGGTAGCCCTTCACCTTCTACCGGCAAAAACATAGGTACTGCTTTGGTAAAAGCTGCTTTCGGAAAGAAAGATACCGAAATATTCATCAAAATACGTGAAAAACTTTTGAAAGCAAAAGTTGTACGTATGCCTTTCTACAAAGCTCAATAATTTATGTAATAAACACATAAAACCTCGAAAAGAACAAGATGATATATCATTCTTGTTCTTTTCTTTTCAATACACATACAAACCTATAAACCACACAATACAAATGATTTCAAAAGCAAAACTCAAAGAACTATCGGCATACAAAACAGCCAAAATGTGCGACCAAGAACAAGTATTCGTAGTAGAAGGCACCAAAATGGTGCAGGAAGCTTTAAGTTCCAACTTCGAAGTGGAAACCATTTGTGCATTGGAAGAGTGGTTTATAGAAAACAGGACATTGGTAAGAAAGAAAATCAATCCCGAAAACACCTTTGAAGTTACCAATGCCGAACTTGAACGCATAAGCGGAATGAAAACCCCAAACCAAGTGTGGATGCTGGTAAAAAGAAAAACATTTACAGTAACCATATCCGACGACCGGATGACATTGGTGTTGGACAAGATACAAGACCCCGGCAATATGGGTACCATTATACGCACCTGCGACTGGTTTGGAATACGCAACATTATTTGCAGTCCCGACACCGTAAACTGCTACAACCCTAAGGTAGTACAATCCACTATGGGCGGAATATTCCGCACCAATATCGAATATGCCGACCTAGCTCCGCTACTAGACGAATGCCATAATGAAAACATACCTATATACGGAGGCATACTTGGCGGAGAAAACATATACCGCTCGGAGCTGTCGAAACACAAAGGCATACTTGTTATAGGCAACGAAAGCAAAGGCATATCGCCCGAAATAGCCTCCAAAGTAACCCACCGGCTGATGATTCCCAACGTGGGGCACACCTGCGAAAGCCTCAACGCCTCGGTAGCC
>JAFWBF010000162.1 GCA_017507285.1 Bacteroidales bacterium
TGGAGTAGTTTTGATACCTACGTTTATAGAATGTATATAAATAATTTGTACAATATATCTCGACAACAGTTGCCCGGTCATCACAATAAAACATTTCCTATAGATATTGTGTATAATTCGACTGAAAAAAAGATACTGTTTCTTAATCAATCGTCATTAAATGCATTTCAACCAAACCGCAGAGATGCTTTGTATGAATTAGAAGCATTTCCATCAGGCACTACCTACAATGCCAAAGTTGTTTACGACCCTACGATTCCTTACGAAAACTTTGTGTATAACTCTATTGATTTGATATCAAAAAATAAAGCCATTGTATGTGGCAGCGATTATAGCAATCGAAATATTTTGTTTTTTGAACAAACAATAAATAGAATGTCCAATGCTACAACCTGTTTAAAAAACACCACCGAATCTATAACGGTTTCAACTATCAATTTATATACACAACCATTTGAAGTAACAAATAATTACTTCATGAATAATACTACTTATCTAGGTACACGTACAGGTCTTTATAGCATTAATTTTATAAATGTAAGTTGTCAACAATAAATCATTCAAATAACTTATAGCCATGAAAAGAATAGTAAAAATATCAGTTTCAATAAGAAGAGTATTTGCCTATATAATAATTTTTGCAATATTACTGTCTCATAATGTGAATGCTCAAGGCACTACGGATCCATTTCCACACCAAGAGCCTATACAACCGGAAAACTATCTTTACCTTCCCTCGTTTATAGGACATGGAATGGGAATAGATGCCTATAATAATAATCATGAAAATACAAGTGTAACAGGTTATAATCAGCAATTTGATTCCATCATTGCCCCACCTATGGAAGCTTTGTCTCAGCAGTTTATGATCGATTCTACAATTACAATATATGGCATTGCTATATTTAGACACATGAGTGATGATGGATCTCAATCAGCAGACTCTTTAGAAGCTTGGACATTTGAAGACTCTCTTCAAATACGAAGTCTTGACCACGACACAATTTATCGCTCGGTATGTATTGCTCATTCCTCGAAACCAAAGTTTTTAAACGGAGTCTTTGAATATTATTTCGACAGCCTTACAATATCCACGCCCTTTACTGTAGTAAAAACTTTTTCGAGAGATTATTATAGAAAACATGCTTTTTATCCATATAATATATATGCAACATATAGTTCACCTTTTTATGACAAAGAAGAATGCCATTCTTTTCAACGTCCAAGTTTCAAACACTATGGTGATTCTTTGTGGTACGATATGAGAGATGTACCATATCCGCACCCCAATTTTTATACATTTTTTAATGATCTTTGGACAGACTCCTTATACACAGATCTGTTTATCTTACCAATCTACAAAAAAGTACCGGAGCCTAAACAAACTATACGTGTAGCGGTTGGTCCGGAACATTATTGTGGCAATGTAGAGGGCGGTGGAGTATATGATAGACTTACTTATGTAACTCTACAGGCAACCGCCAACGATAACTATCGCTTTGTACAATGGCATGATGGAAATACCGAGAATCCTCGCACCATTAGGGTTATGAGCGATAGCACATTTACTGCTATATTCGATACGGTGTTTAAAGTAAATGCATATACAGAACCGGCATACTATGGCAATGTGTTGGGAGGAGGCAGCTATGAGATGGGTAGCGAAGCAACGCTACGTGTTGGCACCAGAGCTAACTACTATTTTAAAAGATGGAATGATGGCAACTGCGACAATCCTCGCATAATAACAGTTACGAGCGACACCACATTAGTGGCAATCCTCGACACCATACCACCTACATCCATTGATATGGCAGAGATAAACGAAGACATAACCATACACCCCAACCCTGCTACTACTATCCTAAACATAGAGCTACCCCAAAGCTGCACGGCCGAGTTACGAAACATCAAAGGCGTACTTATCGAAACCAAGCAACTGCAAGGCAACGCTCAATGGAACATCGAAGTACTGCCACCAGGAGTGTACATGTTAACCTTCCGCAACAACGATTGGGTTATAACCCGAAAGTTTGTAAAGAAGTAACGCTTACTTGTCCACTCCCTATACTACTGCTCGCATAGGGAGTGGATTTTATAAACCATTGGCAAAAAAATATAGCATTATTCTTCGCCATCTCGATATTTTGTCGTACCTTTGCAAACCTAATAAGTATTACAACAATATATGGAAGCGATGATATTTGCTGCCGGCTTAGGCACACGGCTACAACCCATTACCAACCACATACCTAAAGCCCTTGTGGAGGTAAATGGCACCACTCTGTTGGAACTATGTATAAGAAATATTATAAAACACGGTTTTGACAGGGTGATAATTAACGTACACCACTTTGGCGAACAGATAATTGATTTTGTAGCCAACCATAGTTTCGATGCCGAAATAGTAATATCGGACGA
Source organism: Bacteroidales bacterium (assembly GCA_017507285.1). Lineage (GTDB taxonomy): Bacteria > Bacteroidota > Bacteroidia > Bacteroidales > P3 > HGM05376. The sequence continues at coordinate 2,422 of JAFWBF010000162.1, forward strand.
GCGACAGCTACTGCTGGACACCGGCGGAGGGCTCAAGAAAGCCTCGCAACTGCTGATGCAAGAGTCGCCACTACTTATACACAATGTAGATGTGCTTTCGGGTATAGACCTTTCCGACCTCTACCGCCGCCACTACCAAAGCGGTGCCATAGCTACAGTGGCAGTAGCCGAAAGGAATACAAGTCGCTACCTGCTGTTTGACACAGAGGACAACCTTGCCGGCTGGACCAACCGCAAAACGGACGAGACAATATGGGCCTCACCAAAACAAAAAGATAATGTGGTAGCTATGGCATTTAGTGGAATACATGTGGTAAGCAGGCAACTTACAGACCTCCTGCCACCTGCAGCCCCCTACCCCATAATACCACAATACATAGCCATAGCACGCCATAGTACCATAAAAGCCTACAAGCACAACGCCAACGAATGGATGGATGTGGGCAAACCCGAAACCCTGGCAAGAGCAAACAGTTTTGCAGTCAAACACAACCTCAACTAAACCACATATAAAAATGACACCTTTTCTGAAAACAGTAGCCGAAAGAATAATAGCCGACCGAGGCTATGAGTTGGAAAATACCATAATTGTGTTCCCCAACCAACGCCCTATTATCTTTCTGAAAGAGCATTTCAAAACATTGGTAGACCGCACCATATTCATGCCCAAGATAACATGTATAGACGACTTGGTGGCCGAATTGTCGGAGGTGGACATCGTGGATAATGTGTTTCTGCTATTCGAACTCTTTCGCATACACTGCGAGATAGGCAACAGCAAGTACCAAACCTTCAACGAGTTTATACCCTTTGCCGAAATGCTGCTATGCGACTTTTCAGAGATTGATGCCAATCTTGTAGATGCCAAAAGCCTATTTGCCAACATCCACGATATTAAAGCCATTGGCGAATGGGACGTATCGGGCGAAGAACTTACGCAACTACAGATAGATTACCTTAAGTTTTTCGAATCGCTACACCTATATTACACCAAACTGCGCAACCGCCTTCAAACATTGGGCAAAGCCTATGCAGGTATGGCCTACCGCAAAGTGGCCGAAAACATAGAGGCATACCTACCCCACTTCGAAGGGAAAAAGATATACTTTGTGGGCTTCAACGCCATGCAACAATGCGACGAAATTATAATAAAAACCCTTACAAACAGCGGTATATCCGCCATGATTACCGATGGCGACAACTACTATTTCAAGGATAAACAACAGGAAGCCGGCCACTTCCTTCGCCTTATGCGACAAAAAGGAATAAAAGGATTGGAAGAGGACTACAACAACTTCTTTGGCAGTGAAGATAAGGATATAAACATAGTGTCGTGTCCGGAAAATGTACTACAAGCCAAAGCCACAGGACTTATACTACAGGAAATGGAGAGGGCTAAAGACTCGGGCGAAGAAAAATTCAAAAGTACAGCCATAGTGCTAGCCGACGAAACCCTGCTTACACCAATGCTCAACTCCCTACCCAAAGACACGGTAGCAAACGTAACTATGGGTTTCCCATACATATACTCGGCCATACATAGTTTTGCAATAGACCTATTTAACCTCCACATAAATGCCAAAGATAAGTACTTTTTCCACAAGGACATCACAAGCATAATATCCAACATATTTATCAAAACCATACTCAACGACGAAACTATACGTCTGGCGCTAACCCGTCGAATGCAGGAAAAGAACAGCATATATGTTGATATAGACAGTTTGGCCGATGAGACAAACTGTAATATCAACAGCATAAAATTTCTGTTTTCGTCCGAAGCATCGTCGCCCAAAAAGTTCCTCGAAATATGCCTTGAAGTAATATCACTTATAGATAAATCGGGAATATTTGCCAATAGTGCCTTTGCCAAAGAGCAGGTATCGCTCAGTTTTCTATCAAAGATAGTGGCACACTTTGCCGAACTTTTGGAACAATTCCACTTTGTGGACAATCTAGACACATTAAAAAAGGTATATCTGAAAATAGCACAATCGTACCGAATATCATTCAAGGGCGAGCCACTGAAAAACCTTCAAATACTAGGTATGCTGGAAACCCGCAGTTTGGACTTTGACAATATAGTGATACTCTCGGCCAACGAGGGACGCTTGCCCGAAGCCAAATCAAAAAAATCTATAATACCTCTAAGCCTAAAATACAAATACGGTATGCCTACCTATAAAGAAAACGATGCAATATATGCCTACCACTTCTACCGCCTTATACAGCGATGCAAAAAGTTATGGTTGCTTTACTGCACCGATTCGGGGTCAAACGGCAAAGGCGAAGCCAGCCGCTTTATAGGTCAGATAGAAAAAGAACTACAACCAAAATACGCCAACATAAAGATAACAAAAAAAACAGTGGCATATAGGCAAAGTACAACCATCAATGACAACGAGCCCAAAAAAGTGGATAAAACCGAAAAGATAATGAAACGGATAATGGATATTGCCACCAATAGCGACAAAGGTTTCTCGCCTTCGGCACTGAATATCTACAACAGCTGTCCTCTACAATACTTCTGCGAAAAAATACTAAACATAAAAGAAGACAAAGACCCAAGCGAGGACATCGAACACTCCACATTAGGAAGTGTGGTACACAGAGCATTGGAAGTAATATTCGACAAGGAAAAATTTGATAGAGGATTTGTAAGAGCCGATATACTGGGTTCTCAGCTCAAAAATATCGACAAAATACTAGAACAAGCCATAACAGACATCACCGGCAACGAACTGCCCAACGAAGGCAACGGATTTCTATTCCGAAGCATAGCACACCGCAGAGTGAAAGACTTTGTAAACAAGCAAATCGATGAGATAAACAAGGGCACATCCATACAAATAATAGAATTGGAATGGGGCGGAAAATCGAAATCTGTTCCCAAACCATACCTATACATCAATGGAACAAAAGCATACATATCAGGAACAATAGACCGGGTGGAATACGTTGACAACAAACTACGCATTGCCGACTACAAGACCGGAAGTGTAGAAAACAAGGAGCTTCAAGGAAATATCTTAGAAACAGAAAAGGAAAACATTAGCGGAAAATGGTTCCAAGTGATGACCTATGCTTGGATATATTGGAACAACAAGGATAAAAAAATAAATAGCCCTACCATGTATGCAGGCATCTATCCACTGAAACAGCCATCAAAAGGATTTATGGAAATAAGCATAAACGATGGCGATAAAAACAATAGCACCACCAAGATAAATGATGATATAATAAACAAATTCCAAACTATGCTCGAACATACAGTGGGCGAAATATTGGACAAAGATACACCATTTGTGGCAAAACCTCAAAACGATATATGTCGTACATGCCGGTTCAAAATATTCTGCGGTACCGATAAAGCCAACTAAATACAGCTGAATATCGAAAAAAACACGTACCTTTGCAAAATATATCCACAAAGCGGATTGATTATATATAAATCTGTATATACGGACAATAGAGTTATAAAATATGAAACATAGATATAGAAAAATAGTATTAGGTATATCGCTATGCATGCTAAGCCTATATAGCTACTCGCAAAACAATGGCGAAACAAAAACATCGTGGTTCAAAAACAAAGTAGAAGTAGGTGGCAACTTTGCCTTCAACGTAGGCAATCGTACCGGCATAGTGGAGCTATCACCCACCTTCAGCCTACGCCCGATACCCAAATTTATCACCTCACTTGGCATTATATGCCAATACTCGTGGGACAACAAGTACAATATATCGCAGTTCAGCTATGGTTTCGGACTTTCGGCTCGCTACACTATAATAAGCAATATGTATGTATATGCCGAATATACCTATAACCCATACATCGTGTTCGATAACATAACCGAAAGTAAAACTTACGGAACAGCTACCGGTTTTTGGATTGGCGGAGGGTATACCAAACGTATAAGCGAACATATAACAATATATAGCGGAGTGATATATAATGTATTAACTGGCCCTCATGCCGACGACAATCCTCGCATAAGCGGAGGCGTTTCATATCAACTATAAAACATTATCAAGTTATGGCAACAATACTTCTAATAGAAACAGCAACACCTATATGCTCTACAGCAATAGAACAAAACGGCAAAATAATAACTATAAACGAGTGTAGCGAACCCAACTCTCACTCTTCTAAATTATCCATCCTTATAAAAGAACTGATGGAAAAAGCCAATATGGCATACAATATGTTGGACGCAATATGTGTAAGCAGTGGACCCGGCTCATATACCGGCCTGCGCATAGGTGTATCTACAGCCAAAGGACTATGCTATGCCTTGGACAAACCCCTATTATCCGTTGGCACATTACATAGTATGGCTCTCGGATACCTTTCGCAACAACCCAGACATACAGGACTAATATGCCCTATGATAGATGCTCGACGAATGGAGGTATACGCCGCCATATTCGACAATAACGGTAACTGCATACGCCCTACTTCGGCCGATATAATCACAGAATCCATATACGACGAATGGTTGAACAACAATAATATAACTTTTATTGGCGATGGTGCCGATAAAACAAGACCGTTGTTTGAAAACAAAAATAACGTATCGTTCGACACCGATTTCAAAATATCAGCAACCGGTATGGCTAAAATAGCTGAAGATCTTTATAAAAAACATACGTTTGAAGATATAGCCTACTTCGAACCATTTTATCTCAAAGACTTTGTTGCAGCCAAACCTAGTGTAAAAGGATTGAAGATATAAAACAGAAGATATTCTGCAATTCATTTGCAAAGCAATATATAAAATGCTTTGCAAATGGCTTGTAGAACTCAATTAGGACAATCTCATGCTTAAGCAATAAAAATACAATAAATAAAGGCAATTTCTAAAAATTGCTTTGCAAGTGATTTGTGGAATTTTGCCGTGAAGATTTCTACTTTCTTTTGATTGAGCATAGCGGGCTATGCGATTGAAAAAGAAATAGAAAGATTTTGGTAAAAAACGCAACGTTGCGATTAAGCGAGTAGAGAACAATGCCTTAGCATTAGCTCTTTCGAGCGATAGCAACTTCGACGAAGTCAACAACGCAAAAGTTTTAAGAAGAATTTTTCTAACTTACTAAAACGTGGAATTTTTAGAAGTTGCCTAAAGAAACATTAAAATACCCTTACAGTACAAATCCTAAACAAAAATCCCTACTAACTAAGGTCCCAACATAGAACAAAAAACATCAATATTCCCAAAGTTCATCCTCAAATTCAAATATTGCATCCTCAATACGCTCAGCCTCATTCAAAGCATCAACACCTAAAAAGTAATCGTTGATATAAGTGTTATGCCTATTATCTTCCCTAATTATAAAGCTATTAAAATAACGGGTATAGAAAATCTCTTCCCACGATGGAAGATTTGCTAAATTGTAATCACGATAGACATATCTATTTGCAAGCAGTTTCTTCACCTTTTGCGACATCAAAGGCACCCAAAATAGCGTTACATCTCCCCTCAACTCCAAATCGCCCTCCTCATCTGCACGGACATCCTGCATAACGAAAGCTATACCTATTATTTGGACAGCAAAATCCGACAACTCTTTATCCAAATACCAAACCTCTTTCACTTTCAACTGAAAAATATATTCCGAAGAAAACTCCTTTGGCACAATGACCGCCTGATAGTCCGTTATACCTTCCTCATCCTCTATCTCCAACCATAAAGTGTCTATAACTGTATAACGTTTTTTTAGCACCTCATTGTCTATAGGTCTCTTAAATTCATCATCCTCAAAAACAGTTATCTCACCATCTAAAATAGCATCCCATATAGTATATGCCAGGTTTTTACGTCCTTCAATACCCTCTTCCTCATAAGGATAATAAAAGAATTGATTAAATCGTTCTCTAAAATCAATTACCCTCCATATAGTTGTCTCCCATATCACATCAGTACCTCTTACCGGTTCACGCAGTAAAGCTTTTCTTTCAGCTCCAAACGAACGATCATAGAAATTCCCCACACCATAATCAGTTTGAGCATAGAGCGTAGTACCAAAAAGGTAAATGACAAATAATAATATTTTTGACTTTCTATTCATGAATACACAAAAAAAACTGCCTTTTATTAGAAGGCAGTTTTTCTACTAATATAAGCTAGATTAATATTCCCACATATCCAATTCTATATTGAATATACGTTCTGAAATATTTTCTGATTCTATCAAAGCATCTTCGCCTGTCAAATAATCAGCAATAGAACGGTTATAATCATTAGTTTCTCTAATTATGAAACTTTCAAAATAACGTTGAATAAAGATGTCATCATAAGAACGAGGAGAAACTTGATTAAATTCATCGTATGCATCATGTTTTACCAACACATTGCGCACTCTCATATCGTTCATAGGAATCCAAAATAGAGTTACCGGATTACATTCTCTTTCTCCATCACGATCTTTACAATCGTTATACACAAATGCCAAACCAACAATTCTCACATTTTGACGAGTATCTTGCTTATTGATATACCAATACTCTTTCAACTTGATTTGATAGATATCTTCAGCATTCAACTTTCTTTCAATGAATGTTTCCACCCATATTTCATTTCCCTCTTCATCTTCATCGGTATAACCCGAAGTATCTATACGAAAATACTTCGCCTTTAATGTTTCAAAATCAATAGGAGGTCTTTTAAATTCATCATCTTCAGAATCGTAAGCCTCAATTTGGCCGGTTTCCAATGCTTCCCAAATCGTATAGAACAAGTTCTTACGTTTTTGAGTATTTCCATCTTCTTCACGTTGTATTGGGAAATAGAAAAACTGATTGAATTTCTCTCTCATATCAATAGTTCTCCAAATACAAGTTTTCCAAACTACATCCGACTCACGAACAGGAGCATACGGGATTGCCCTTCTCTCTGAAGTCAAATGTTTCTCATAGAAACCATCAAAATTGTTCTCATTCTCTTCAGCATCCACAACATTCTGAGCAAATACGGAATAACTCATTGCCGAAAAAATGAATAATCCTAAACAAAACGCTATTTTTTTCATATTAATCTATTTTTAGCAGACCTTTCGGTCCATATTAAACTTCACATTTATTGCATCTTCACAACAGCATTCAAAGTATGAACCCTACCATCGGGAGTTTTCACTTTTACATCATCGATATAAACCTTTTGACCTCTACGAGCTTTCTTAATCATACTCTTCATTTCAGGATCGAAACGGTCGGTATTTTTAGCTACTATTTCCGACTTTCCACTACCTTGAATATTGAATGCAAATGAAGTAACCTTCAATGGAGGAATCTTAAATTCAAAATCTTTCATTGCAACCTTGAAACCACCTATAGCTTCTAATTCTTCAGGTTTCATTGAACAATTACCTTCATTCTTACCAAACTTCAAGATTGGCACAGGTATACTCTTACAACGATATTTGAATTCGCCCATCTTCTTTCTATTACCATCAATATTAGCTTCTACAGTCATAGTTATAGGAGCAATTTTGGTTATATTGATGATATAAGAACCACCATCTTTTGCTTCGGGGTCAGGACGTATAGTACCGGCCGAAGATGTTACAAAAACATCCTTATTATTAACTCCGGGTACAGATACCGAAAATGGATTGTCAATACCTGCATAAATAACATTCATATTTGTCAAAGAAACAACCGCATTAGGCATAGTTACGAAATACTCTCCGCTGAAAGGATATGCCACTTCACCCGATTCTTTCTTTACATATATTTCTCCGGAATATTTTTGAGCTCCCAATCCGGCAGTTCCCACTACCCAATGAACGCTACCACTATCAGCAGCATCACCAACTATTTCTTTACCATTAATCTTTACTCTAAGATCGGCTTTAGAATCGTATGCCGCAACAAATATATCTGCTTCATAGTTATCGCCCTGCATTACTGTAGTAGCTTTAGGTATAACACGAGCACGTACTTGGTCAAATTTAAAGTCATCAGCATTTACAGCCTTATACAACATATTAGCCAAATCAAACTCGCAGTTCATAATGTCTGTAGTCATACGTGTAAGCAACACAACGTCGGCAACAGGAATATTACTTTCAAACACATGACGCTCCCATACACCTTTTTCTGCATGTCCATGGACATTTAGAGTAAAGTTTTCGCCTTCCACTTCAAGACCAGGAAATTCTATGTTTTGAAAATCGGACAAAACAGCTTTCACATCAGCTTTATATTGTTCAATATGTTTACGAATTTGCACAGAACGCAAGTCTTCGTTTTCAACATTAAACTCACCATTACCCAAGAAGTGATTTTGCGCTGCTGCATCTGCACTTAACTGCTTCATAAATCCAACACCTACTGCTCCAACAACATCTTTCACTTTCTGAATATCTACAATACCATCTTCACCAATAAATTCTACCTTAATCTTCTCATGTGTTGCAGTATCTTCATATTCTGCAGTTTTTTCCAACTGTCCAATAAAATCATATTTGATACTATCAATATAATCACGAAGTTCTTCAGAAAGTCTCTTTACCTCCAAAGCCTTCTTGTAATGATCTCCGGCTTTTTCAGGATTCGTTACAGCAAAATTTGCAAACTTAGTATAAGTATCTTCCACTTTTTCTAATACAGCTCGATTTGATTTATCCATTGTATCAGATACAGTGATAAAACTATTCAAAAGCATCGCCGATACATTCAACGCCAAAAGCGCTAAATATACCAAGTACATCATCGATATCATCTTCTGCCGGGGCGTCTCCGGACAATTTGTAGCACCCATATTCTATCTCTATTTTTAACTCGTTAAATATAATGATTAATCAGACTTTACGGAATTAAATTCGTGTTTGCATTGCTGCCAACATATTACCGTATACTTTATTAAGTTCCGCAACTTTTCTTGACAATGCATCAACTTGTTCTTTGTATTTCAACACATCATCAGCAGAATTTGCGAAGTTAACCACCATATTTTGAATCTTATCTTGAACTTGCTTTGTAGCTTCTAATTGAGAAGTTGAATTTTGCAATTGAATTTCATACATTGCATTAATTGACGACAAGCTAGTAGCCATTTTCTTCAATTCTTCAACATAAGAAATATCACCCTTAGCTAAAGTTTGAGCAGTTTCTTTATATATATTTGACAAAGTAGCCACAGAATTGGTTGCATCCTTCAAACTGTCCAAATATGCTTCTGAAGTTTCAGAATCTTTATTGATTGAAGCAGCATTACGATGATAAGCATCTGTCAACTCTGTTATAGCTTCAGCAGCATTATCCATATTAGATACAAATCTATCTGTAGCAGCAACAGCAGTAGTCATACCATTCAACGAGTTTGCCGAATCAGCCAAATTTTGCATTCCTTTTCCTAAACTTTCAAGCAATTCAGGTCCTATTTTTGCATCTTCCAACATCTTATCCAATTGTTGTGACAATGGATCGTTCATTTGCATAACAACACCAGCACCACCAACATTGCGACGACCGGAAGGAATTGAAATATGCTCTCTAACTTCATCGTCATCATCATCGTCAGAGTGAAGTTCTGCTTCACCATGATCCATTCCTGCCAATTCAGGATATACCAAACTCCAATCATATTCTACGTGCAACGGCTCAATAGCAGAGAACAAGAAAATGATAGCTTCTGTACTCATACCTACTACAATCATAAGGTCGGCACCTGGCCAGTGCATAATCTTAAACATAGCACCTAAAATCACGATGGCAGCTCCGATACCATACAATTTAGCCATAAAGTTTTTGTAGCCCTTACTGCGAACTAAATTATCAAGTTTACTCATAATTTAATGTTTTTTGTTTGTTCTGTTTATGTTTTTTATTTTACTCTTCTAGATTTATTAATAAGCATATACATTAGATGCTGCTTTCATATTATCACCTTTTACACGGCCTAAATAAGAATCTACACATCTGAATCCGATATAAGATTTTGCTGTATCTTGGAACTCGTAAGTTCTTGTTTGTACTTGTATATAGTACTTTTGATCTTTCCATGAACCACCGCGTATAACTTTACGTTTCATTGCTGGAGGATCATCATCAGCGGCATTATAGGTATTTACTAACGATAAGCTATTACCTACAATATATATTGATTCATTGTATGCATCTTCACACCATTCAGCAACATTACCAGACATATCATACAATCCAAAATCATTTGGAGCGTAGTGTCCAACCATCAATGTTCTCATACCACCATCATCATCATAATGGCCTCTCAATGGTTCATAGTTTGCCAAGAAACAACCATTTATATTTCTGATGTAAGGACCGCCCCATGGGTATGGCATATCCGATATACCTCCACGTGCTGCATATTCCCATTCTGCTTCACTTGGCAAACGGAAATCACACATCTCTGCATAATCTATTGATCTCAAATAGTTGTTCAAATAGTTAGATCTCCAAACGCAGAATGCTTTTGCTTGCTTCCACGAAACACCAACTACCGGATAATGATCGTATGCAGGTGAAGAGAAATATAGACGTGAATAATCATCATTATTACTATACACGTAATCATGTATCCAACACAAAGTATCGGGATATACATTGATAACTTCTTTCTTTATAATCTGAGTTCTATCGTTCAAACCTTTTGGACGATTAGCAAACATTGTTCCTTTATATTCTTCTTTTTGACTGTTAGAAAAATCAGTCTTTAGAGCTGCTTGTCTATAGTCTATCCAATAGTACAAGAAGTTCAACTTTGCAGGGTCAACAGATCTACGGTTGTAGAATCTATCTTTTACTGCAAAATATAGTGGTTCCAATGCTTCACGAAATTCGGGATTCTCCCAATCGATTTTTGTTTCCCAATTGATGATTGCAGGTTCAATAGGTTCACCATATTCATCTTCTTCAATCAAGAAACCCTCAATACCGGCTTCACCCAACAATTTACGAGCAATAGAATCTCTCACCCAATAAACGAACTGACGGTATTCATTGTTGGTTATCTCTGTTTCATCCATAAAGAAAGAACCAACCTGTACAGTTCTTAAAGGAGACGTTACTCCATAAACATTGTCCTGGGCTCCACCGCCCATTATGAAGTTTCCTTGTTCAACAAACACCATTCCTGCAGGGTCTATATCTTCAAATATTTGACGATCTCTAACTCCTGTCAGTTCTCCTTTGTCGCTAGTAGCACAACTCCATAGCAACATCACTCCGCTGAGCATTAAAACTATTTTCTTCATATTGATAAGAATTTTAATATTCATAATAAGTTTCTTTTTCTAATATATAGTTTCTTCTTTTACGACAATTCTGCAATAAGGTTACATTTTACAACAAATAACGTGTATTTTGATAACTTGATGGTGGCTTCGGAGGTATGATAACCTTGAAACAATACCTCAAATATAGTTCCATTGATCCCTTACTGCGACCTTCTTTACTAATTCCACCTAATGTAGATGTGGTAAAGTCGTAGGATAACCCTAATCTCATTTTATTCCAATTCACGCCTGCCAATACAGCTATTGCGTCGTTAACACGATATGACAAACCGCCCCAAACCAAACGTTGATATTCCACCAAGCAAGATAAATCTAACTGATAAAGCGAAAAATCAGCAGTTTTCAGCAAAAACGATGGCATTATTCTGTAAGATGGACTTGTGGGTAAAGCATATTCATAGCCTCCCATCAAATACACACATCTTGTGTTTTGAATATTCAACACATTACTCTTCGCTGCCAAAAGATTTTTCATTGACAATCCTACATAAGCTCTACCGGGAATTTGATAGAACAAACCGAAAGAGAAATCAGTAAGCATATCGCTTTGCGAACCGTCCTTAAGCAATGGGTCATCACTCGAGCCTACCGTAGGATTTGTGGGATCTCCTGTAATGTCATCAATTCCTACAAGATTACTATAATCAATGGTACTATTGAGTATTCCGGCTTCTAAACCAACCGAAAGTACTCCCTTGGCCCAATTAAAATGAAATGCATAATCAATATTGATAGTGGTCGAAGACGTGTAACCAACTTGATCCGAAAGGAAAGTTGCACCCAAACCGCCATGCAAAAATGATATAGGCATATCAAAAGTGAACAAAAAATTACGAGGTGTTACGCCTCCACTTCCCCCGGGGGTAGGTGGATCTAATGTCAATCCCATCCATTGATCGCGATACAAACCGGTAAGGCATATGGAGCCCGAGGTTCCTGCATAACCCGGATTGTACGACATCTTGTTAAACATGTACTGCGTAAACTGTGCCTCCTGCTGAGCATGGCAGTGAGACAAAAAAACCCATATCAATAGCAAAAATGATATATTCTTCAAGGTTTTAATTTTCATGATGCAGTATTATTTATTTTATAATATATTTATTATCATTTACATATAACCAAAATTCTCCCGATTTTCGCTGAAAAATCGGTCTGAATACGACTTGCAAAGATAGCAAGATTTATTCAATCAGCCTAACCATTTTGCTTTTTTTTTTACACTTCTCGTATTTTTTTCTTCAAAGTGCCGAAACAAATCAATCATTCACAAGTATTTAAATACCGAAAATCTTTTTTTCTTTTTTTTATCCCACATAGTTTATAAAAAGACATTTTTTTTCCCATTTTAGTTCAAATTATTTCTGTTTTTATCAAAAAAGAGGGATGAAACTTCAGATAATATCAACTTAAATATATATCTTGCGTGTATCGTATTGAAAAACACAATCTCAACGTCTTCAATATATCCCCTTTCCCCATACCATCCAAAGTAAAAATCAACAAATACTGCCAAACATAAAACAAATACTGCCAAACATAAATATAAGCATATAAGTCGACTTGATAAAATATTGCATCATATAAATAAGAAAATTCATCACGATGAAAGTTTATCGGCATCGCATGGTAAGATAATCCCGAACACGAGGGATTTTCACCTATATCAGTATGCAATTTCAGCTAAATACCCTCCGCATTCATAAAATACAATAAAGCACTGGCATACAAATTAATACATTTGACATCAAAAATAGTATATCAAAAAGATGTTTGCACCCGGGTATGACGCAGTCGACAATATACTACAGATAAATTGATGGTATACCATGAAAATATCATCCGGTATATTAGGTCGAATATGTCAAAAAATTCCGAACGCAAATTTTTTATCAGTTACCTCAAAATAATAAACTGTTGGAACAAAAATTATAAAACATATAAATGCATTTTCATTCAACATGTTGTAAAAAAAAGCACGAAATCATTTCATTAATTGCAATTAAATTCATATATTTGCAGTCTGTTTGTATCAAAAAAAAAATCATTTTGATACTACAATGTATTAATTTACACCATAGTTACAATTTAGTACGAATAATTAAAATATAATATAAAACGATGAACAAATTTATAACAGTACAAGAAGCCGTTGCAAAAATAGAAGACGGCATGACAATAATGGTAGGTGGTTTTTTGGCCGTTGGCACCCCTATTTCTGTTATTGATGCATTGGCAGAAAAAGGCGTTAAAAACCTTACTCTTATAAGCAACGACACTGCTTATCCCAATATCGGAGTGGGCAAACTTATATCAAACCATCAAGTGAAAAAACTTATCGTTTCTCACATAGGTACAAACGAAGACACTATCAACCAAATGAACTCGGGCGAATTGGAAGTGGAATTTAGTCCTCAAGGCACATTGGCCGAACGAGTACGTGCCGGCGGAGCCGGATTAGGTGGCGTACTTACTCCTACCGGATTGGGCACCGTGGTTGAAGAAGGCAAAGAAAAAGTTACTGTTGATGGTAAAGAATATTTGTTGGAAAAACCTTTGAAAGCCGACTTTGCTTTGATTGGTGCCAACATTTGCGACGAAGATGGCAACCTTATATACAAAGGTACTTCGCAAAATTTCTGCCCTCTTATGGCTACAGCTGCCGAAACAGTTATTGTTGAACCTCAAGAAATTGTAAAAACCGGCACTTTGGCTCACGAACACATCAAAACTCCGGGCATTTTTGTTGACTACATTGTAAAAAAATAAATTATAGATTAATTATATAAATACATTACATAGACATGGCAATAACATCAATGATAAGATTGAGAATGAGTGCAAAAGACGCTCATTATGGTGGAAATTTGGTTGACGGTGCTCACATGGTACATTTGTTTGGCGATGTAGCTACCGAACTTTTGATAAAACGCGATGGCGACGAAGGTCTTTTTGCAGGATATGAAGATATTAAATTCCTTGCTCCTGTATATGCAGGCGACTATATCGAAGCTGTAGGTGAAATAATTTCAGAAGGAAACTCTTCTCGCAAAATGAAATTCGAAGCTCGAAAAGTGGCTATTGCAAGACCTGATATCTCTGACTCGGCTGCCGACTTTCTTGAAGAACCAATCGTCGTATGCACTGCTATTGGCACATGCGTTACTCCAAAAAAATGTCAACGTAAAAACTAATTGACAATACCAATAAAAAACCAAATCCCTGTATCTGCAAATCAGATATAGGGATTTTTTTTGACAATTTCTAGAAATTCTTTCAGGTGTTTAGCGGATTTTTCTTAGAAAGATTTCTGCTTTCTTTTGATTGAGTATAGCGGGCTATACGATGTTGCATTAAGTTGCCTATAAGTTATCAAAATCCATTCAAGCTGAATAATAGTCCGCTACTGCGTCGAATATCGGCAGTAGTTCATCCAAAGTAGAATAAGTTACCAGTGGTATTCTAAACTGTTTAAAATCGGGAATACCCTTAAAATAACCTCCATAGTGCTTTCGCATTTCCATAACTGCCGTACGCTCACCTTTCCAGTCTATAGCGGCAAGCAAATGTTTCTTGCATACCTCTACCCTCTCGGCTATAGGTATCTCCCTTTGCGGCAAGCCAGCAATTAGGCGTTTGGTTTGCTCAAATATCCACGGATTACCTATAGCACCTCGGCCAATAAGTATTCCATCAACACCATAACGGTTTTTCTTTTCAAGGGCAATCTCGGCCGAAGTTATATCGCCATTGCCAAAAATAGGTATGGTCATTCGTGGATTTTCTTTCACCTTGCCTATCAATGTCCAATCGGCATCGCCTTTATACATCTGTGTTTTGGTTCGGCCATGTATGCTCAAAGCCTGTACACCCACATCTTGAAGCCGTTCGGCCACTTCCACTATAGGTTTGTTTGTTTCTTCATAACCTATACGAGTCTTTACCGTAACGGGCAACTTTGATTTTTTCACTATAGCATCGGTGATGGCAATCATCTTTGGAATATCCTTCAAAATACCGGATCCGGCCCCACGGCCTGCCACTTTTTTTACAGGACAACCCCAATTTATGTCAATAAAATCCGGATTGACGGCTTCGACAAATTCCAATGATTGTAGCAACGACGACTCGTCGTGCCCAAAAATTTGAACAGCTATCGGTCGTTCACCTTCTGAAAAAGTCATCTTTTTCCTACTTTTGTCAGCTTCACGTATTATACCATCGGCAGCAATAAACTCTGTAATAAGCATATCCACTCCATAAGGCTTACACAGCGAACGAAACGGCATATCGGTTATATCGTCCATAGGCGAGAGTATCAAGGGAAACTCCCCTACCTCTACATTTGCTATTTTTACCATCTTATATCGGGTTGTTTATAGTTCAAAAGAATATTAAATACAAGCATTTTCATACTTTTATGTCGAAACTTGCGTTACACAAAATTGTTGCAAAGATACGTTATTTTGGTTACATAAATAGTATAGATATGAGAAAAAGTATAGAAATAGAGTACGAAGAATATTCTTCTATTGACGAACTTTCCACCGAAAATCGTGAAGTATTGCTCCAAGCCATGGCTGCCGCCAATGGTGCCTATTCGCCATACTCTCGGTTTAAAGTAGGTGCTGCCGTAAAGCTCATCGACGGCAAAATCGTTAGGGGCAACAATCAGGAAAACATTGCCTACCCCTCAGGCTTGTGTGCCGAACGTGTAGCCATATTTGCCGCTATGGCTCAAAATCCCAATACCGGTATAAGTTCCATTGCCATTGTGGGCAAAAACAAAGATGGGCAATGGTGCCCTGCTTCACCATGCGGCGCATGCCGGCAAGTAATGGGCGAATACGAGAGGCTTGGAAAAAAGAAAATTACAATAATATTATATGCCGACAACGGCAAAATTATAATATTGAAAGGTGTTGACTCAATACTACCTTTTCAATTCTCAATGTAGAAAAAGATTCAACCTTAGTATGAACGTTGATTTTTTTTAGATGCAGGCAAAAACCAGAAGAAGGCTCTCTATCTTACAAGAGAACCTTCTTCAATCTATCTGCAATATCTTTAGCTACTTCTTTTTTTGTTTTCAAACCTTGTTTATCTATATCTCCGTTACGATAAATAAAAGTTACTTTATTGGTATCATGTCCAAATCCTGCACCCTCATCACGCAACGAATTCAGCACTATGAAATCCAAATTTTTCCTAGTCAATTTAGATTGTGCATTGGCAGTCTCATCATGTGTTTCCAAGGCAAATCCTATAAGCCGTTGCGATTCTGTTTTCATCTTACCCAACGATGCAAGGATATCCGGATTTTGCACAAGGTGTATATCCATGGTTTGTGAATCTGATGATTTTTTTATCTTCTCCTTACATACATTTTCGGGTCTGAAATCGGCCACTGCTGCCGATAGTATCGCAGCGTCGCAATGAGGAAAGCAATTGATAGCAGCATCGTACATTTCCACTGCCGAGGTTACATTTATTCTATTTATGTTGTAATGGTGCACCTCCAAATTGGTTGGTCCCGACACGAGGGTAACGTTACATCCCCTCGATGCCAACTCTTCGGCTATGGCATAGCCCATCTTACCTGTCGAAAAATTGCCAATAAAACGCACAGCATCAATTTTTTCGTAGGTTGGCCCGGCAGTTATCAGCACATTGGTTCCGGCATAATCGTTCTGCTGCCTATAGTAGCACACTATGCGTTCCACTATATTTTCGGGTTCCTCCATACGTCCTTTCCCATCTATTCCACAAGCCAATTCGCCACATGTAGGCTCTATTATGGCAATACCATTTTCACGCAAATACTCTATATTACGCCGAACAGAGAAATGCTCATACATATTGGTATTCATTGCCGGACACAAAAAAATTGGTTTTCGGAATGCCAAAAGCAAAGTACTCAAAGCATCATCGGCTATGCCCGAGGCCATTTTTCCTATACAATTGGCTGTTGCAGGAGCTACCACCATCATATCGGCCCATTCGCTCAGCGATATATGTTCGGTGTTGTATTGGTTCCTCTCCGAAAACAAGTCGCTATACACATTGTGTTTCGATAGCGTTTCCAATACCGTTGTGGTAACAAACTGCATAGCACTTTCGGTGGCTACCACTTTTACATCAGCACCTTGCTTCACCAAAAAACGGATAATCAGAGGAGTCTTATATGCAGCTATTCCACCGGTGATACCTACTAATATTTTTTTACCTTTAAGCATACTATGAGTTTATTTAGGCAATTTCTAAAATTTACTTTGAATGTTTAATCGCAGTTGCCGGCACTTAGAACAGCCAATACCCGGAGTGTTACTATTCCTCTCGCCCATTCACACCATTAGTAGATCTATTTTCGGCAAAAAAAAAGTAAAGCACTCAAAATCTATTTTCAAAACAATGGTGTACCATTTATAAAAACCGACCTTTTTAGAAGTTGCCTTTGTATATCCAAACAAAGCACCCAAATACAAGGTCTTTTGTATGATTGGGTGCTTATATATCAATTATCAATATTTTTTCGCTTTATACTTGATTTAGTCTTATTCCTTCCGGCCCTATTCCGACACAGTAGCCGTGGCTTTTGCATCAGCTTCATTTGTTGCAGCAACATTTTCTTGTGTATTTGTAGGTTCCACTACAGGAAGTCTCTTTTCCTTTTCAGGATTACGATAATACAATTCGTCATTCAAATATTCCTGAATAGCAATAAGAACAGGCTTTGGCAGATGCTCATAGTATTTTACTATCTCTATCTGTTCCTTGTTTTCGAAAACTTCTTCCATAGTATCTGTTGTCGACGAAAAATCTTCTATCTTCCTTACCAACTCTCGTTTCAATTCAGAAGATATCTGATTGGAACGTTTAGACAACATTGCTATAGTCTCATATATGTTACCTGTTTGTTTGTCAAACTCCGAAATATTACGAGTAACAATACTCGTTGTTGTCCTATATTTTTTTACATCCATAGTAGTTTATGTATTTTTATTTTCTATTATCTGCAATTATAATCTTTTTATTTTTGTCGTTCATACAACTCTGCTCTACATTTGTCGTGAATATCTTGTGTAGCCTTCGTATATTTAGAGTTGCTGAACAACGCTGCAAACTTTTCAAAATCGTTGATAACAAGGTTCAAGCGCTCTACTATCTTGCTTTCGGTACTGTTTATGGCATATTCGTAACCCGAAAGTATTATGTAGTACATGGCATCTTCCTTGTTTGGCGAATCGGGATATTGATTAATAAAATCGCCAAATGCCACATAAGCGGCGTTGTACGAACCTATTTTATAATAGCCATAAGCTATCTCATATTCTTTTTTCATCAGTTTAGCTCGCATCTCGTCCAAATACTTGTTTATCTCCGGAATATGATTGCTTGTGGGATAGCGTTCCACATATTGTTCAAAGGCTTTTATTGCCTCCTTGGTTTGCGACTGATCCAACGAATACTCCGGCGACTCCATATATTTGCAGTATGCCGACATAAACAATGCTTCCTCGGCTCGCTCGCTATAAGGAAATTGACGGATAAAATTGGCAAACTGATAACCTGCCGAATAATAATCTTTGAGCTTTAACAACGACTCGGCATAGTACCATGCCACATTCTCGGCATTATCCCTCCCTCTATAGTACATCGTCAAATTCTCAAACAGCTGAGATGATTTGGAATAATTGGCATCATTATAATATTCCATGGCAGCAGCGTATTTCTTATCAAAATCGTTGCTTTTCAACAATTTTTCGTAGCTATTACAACCACAAAAAACACTGATTATCAGTAGCAAAACGGGTATTATCCTATACATTCTCATAGTTTGCAAAGTTACATTTTTTATTTCGATTATTACCACTTTACGCAAGTATTTATTTCAATAAATATCCAATCATCTGACATACAATATACTAAATCAAATTATATATACCGAAACAGTAAAACGCAAAATATTGCAATTTAGTATGTGAGCAAATTATAAAAACATCATTCTTTTAGCTGTGCAAAAAATACAATGATTTACCTTGTTCCACAAAATTCATTTCATCAAAAAATATCAACCAGCGCAAAAATTCACACACAATCATCCCTACCCCAAAACGACCATTATTATTATTCTCAAAAAAACAGATTATCCCATATACGTTAGACGAGTAACACATATGGGATAATTATTTAGCTTAAGTAATCGAAAAACTTATTTCAGTGTTTGTATTATATTTCTCAAATCTTCGAA
>JAFWBF010000163.1 GCA_017507285.1 Bacteroidales bacterium
ATGGTTGCCCAATGCATTTACACCCGATAAATCGGATAACAACATTTTCCGCTCATATACCGGCAACGATATACGCGACTATAGCCTATATATCTACGACCGAGCCGGCAACCAAGTTTTCTTTACCGATGATAAAGAAGGTGGTTGGGATGGTACCTTCGATGGCAAGAAGTGTAAACAAGGTGTATATGTGTGGGTTGTAAACTATCGACGCATAGAAACCGACAAGGTTATACAACAAAAAGGAACTTTGACTTTGATAAGATAAAGGAATAAACCATAAAAGCAAAGCGAGGATATTACCAATGTAATATCCTCGCTTCTTTTTTTTTGACTTCTGAATTATTATTTCAAATCGGCACCCGGTTTGAATTTTATAACTTTCTTTGCAGGGATTTGGATTTTTTCCTTTGTTTTAGGATTTAATCCAACTCTGGCTTGTCTTTCTACAACATCAAAAGTTCCGAATCCAATAAGAGCTATTTTGTCTCCTTTTTTCAATGCTTCAGTTGTAACATTGATAAAACCGTCCAATGCTTTTTTTGCATCTACTTTTGTTAATCCGGCGTTTTCTGCTATTGCACTAATTAATTCGTTTTTATTCATGACTATCAATTTTATATTAGATAATTAATTCATTAACACTGTGCAAAAGTACTAAAATTATCCGATATAAAACTTAAAAAAGCGAATTAATTAAATATTTTTTTTTAGTTTGTATTCTGTAGCTTGTTTAATGTAGTAATGTACAGTTGGTTACATTGTTGCCTCGTAAAAATTCGCCGATGGTATTTTTGCGTTTTCCGCTCAATTGTAATACTTTTATATATATATATCCATCCGAAATACCAATTTTTAGGTATTCTTTTTGGTCGGTATATACTTTAAAAGGTTCGGCGTTTTCGGCTTGTTCAAAGGTTACTTCAAATACTTTGAATGATAGTACCGTGTCTTTATAGTCCTTCAATGTCATTGTTGCAGCCGGATATGTCGACAGCCCTCTTACAAAGTTTACAATGTTGCTACCCTTCTTGTTCCAGTCTATTGCACAATCGGCTTTGAATATTTTAGGTGCCGGTTTTAGTTCTATGCTGTCGTTGGGTTGTGCTGTTGGGCATAGATTGTTTTGTACAAGTCCTTCCACTGTTTTTACCACAAGGTTTTTTCCTATGTCGGCAAGTTTGTCGTGGATGGTTTCGGCGGTGTCCGATTCATTTATAGCTATGCTTTCTTGTAGTAGTATTTTGCCTTCGTCTATTTTTTCGTTCAGCAAAAATGTTGTTACTCCTGTTGTTGTTTCGCCGTTTATTATAGCCCAATTGATAGGAGCGGCACCCCTATATTGCGGTAGTAGCGATGCGTGGAGGTTGAAAGTGCCCAATCGGGGCATAGCCCAAACTACTTTGGGTAGCATTCGGAACGCAACCACTACAAACATATCGGCATCAAGTTCTTTTAGTTGCGAAAGAAATGTTTCGTCTCTCAATTTTTCCGGTTGTAGTATGTTTAGGTTGTTGGCCAAAGCATATTCTTTTACCGGCGAGTAGTTTATTTTTTGTCCTCTTCCGGATGGTTTGTCCGGAACGGTTACCACCCCAACAATGTTGTGGCCGGCTTTGTGTAGAGCATCTAGCGAGGCTACGGCAAAGTCGGGGGTTCCCATAAATACTATTCGAGTATTCATTCTTTTTTCTTGTTTATTTTGCGATTGATTTTTTCATTCTCAGTCTCATGTCGGCCATCTTTAAAGCTGTTATGGCTGCTTCCACTCCTTTGTTGCCATGTTTGCCACCGGAGCGGTCTATGGCTTGTTGCATATCATTTGTTGTAAGTACTCCAAATATTACAGGGCGATTTTCGTCCATTGCCAATTGTGCAATTGCGTTGGCAACGGCATCGCAAATAAAATCGAAGTGGCGTGTTTCGCCTTGTATCACACAGCCAAGGCATATTACGGCATCGTATTTGCCATACTTGAACATGAATTTGGCACCGGTGGGCAGCTCAAAACTTCCGGGTACATGTTCTACTGTTATGTTTTCGTCGGCTACTCCGTGTTTTATCAGTGTAGAGTAGGCACCTTCCAAAAGACTGTTGGTTATTGTAGAGTTCCATTCAGATACCACTATTCCTATTCTTAAATCTTTGCCCGATGGTATCATATCGGGATTATATTCCGAGAGGTTTGTTTTCTTTGTTGTCATAAGGTTGTTATTTATTATATGTTAGTTAAGTCTTATCTGTGTTCCGGGTTTTATATAATCGTCTTTGGCCGAATTTAATCGTTTCAGTCGCTTTACCGATATTTTGTATTTTTCCGATAGTTTTTTCCATGTGTCGCCTTTTTTGGCTGTATGGTATCGTGGTTCTTTGTATTTGATTTGTTGGGTAGGATTTTCTACCTCTTCTTCTTTTATTATGCTTTCGTCGGCTTTGTATATGGCATGTTCTTTTTTGTTTTTCGGTTTTTTTATGCCAAAATATGTTTTGTCCAAATATAGTTTTTTGGTGCGTAGGGAGTAGGTTTTGAAGTCGAGTATCCATTCGGGGTCAAACGCCTCGTATTGGAATCGTACTTCGAAATGTAGGTGTGGGCCTGTGGAGCGGCCTGTGCTGCCTCCTAGTCCAAGCACTGTTCCGGCATTTACCTTTTGTTTGGGTTTTACATATATCTTAGATAGATGGCCATAAATAGTTTCCAACCCATTGTAGTGGCGTACCACCACTAGGTTGCCGTAGGCACCCAATGGTCGTGCTATACGCACTATGCCATCAAAACAGCAATATATTTTGTCGCCCGTACGTAGGGCTATATCTACGCCTCTGTGTGGTCTGTTCCAACGTTCGCGCCAGCCGTAGGGCGAGGTGATGACGTTTTTTATTGGAAAACAAAAGTCGTTGCTGTCTTTCACAAGTTGTATTCTTATTTCGTCGGGTAGCGAATCGAGGGTGGCATGGTTATGTTTGCGAACTCTCGAATCGGAAAAGTCTTTGCCATACCATATTGGCGATGGATATTCGCCATGGCTGTTTTCGGCGGCAGCCTTCTCCTCAAGAAATACTTTGTCTATTATTTGACTTTCGTTTTCGATGGTCGAATTGGCTTCTGTGTTCTGATCTTTTCTATTTGATTGTTTGTTACTTTTCTTGTTTTTCTTACCTTTTTTGGTTTTACTATTCTTTTGGGTGTTCTCCTTTTCTCCTATTTTCTTTTGGGGTTTTGGTGGTTTCGAAAGTTCGCTGTGTATCAGAGAGTCGTAGTACGACATTTTTTCTTTTGTGTTCTGTGCATCGGCCGTGTGTATGGCCAAGCATATATATGCAATAAATATCAGTGATATTTTGCATATTAGTGGTGCGGGTGTTATATGTTTATATCTGTTCTGTATATGCATTATTTTGTCATACTATAAAAAAAGATACTTATTCCGGTTATGGCTATACCTGCCACACAGCTTACCAGTGACGATTTTAGGTTGCTTATCCCCTCTTCGATAAATGTGTAGTTTACTATGCCCAAGGCAAGCAATGTTGTTGTTATGGCAGTAAGCAGGTTACTTTTGTATGCCGAGGCAACAAAAACAAAGTAGGTACATAGTCCCGATAAAGCCAGGGTATATATGTCTACCTTTATTTTTAGGTTTATGATTCCTATGCTGGCAATGTTGGCCATTGCCAGCATAGGAATTATTCTTATGATGGCAGGTGTATTTATTTCTGACAACATATAATATGTTATCACGTATGAAAGCGTTGCTATTATGAGTACAATATTCAGGTCGTGGGTAGAAAAATTGCTGTATGTCTTGATACGATTTTTCCTGTTAAGCGCTATGATAAAAAACATGGGGATGGCAAAAGTCATCGTCAGGAAATATAATATCAGTAGTTCTTTTAACGATTGGCTTACAAAGATAAACGGAAAAACATTGCATTCGATAACTATTATTGCAGCATAGCACACCACTATAAGTGGGTGAAAAACAAACTGCAATAGGCGTATGCCGAATATCTTTGGTTTTTCTCTCATTTTTATTTAACTATTTCTTTTCTCAATCGTTGTACCGGAATGTTCATCTGTTCGCGATACTTGGTTACGGTGCGTCGCGAAACTTTAAATCCCTTTTGGTTTAGTTGTTTTGTAAGTTCCTCGTCCGAAAGAGGTGCCGATTTGTTTTCGGTTTTTATACATTCTATCATTGCACTTTTTATTGTTTCGGTGGCGGAGTCTTTGCCATCGTCGCCAATGTGCGATTTCGAGAATAATTTTCGCAAGCTGAAAGTGCCAAAATCTGTTTGTATGTACTTTTGGTTTATTGCCCGCGATATTGTGGATATATCAAAGTCGGTCATTTCGGCAATATCTTTCAACCGCATGGGGCGTAGGTCGTTGATGTCTCCGCTTAAGAAATATTTTTTTTGGTAGTCTACTATTACTCCCAATGTTATATCCAAAGTTTTGTAGCGTTGTTCTATTGCTTCTATAAACCATTTTGCAGCATCGGCTTTTTCTTTTATGAAAGTTGCTGTTTCTTTCTCTTCTTTAGTAGGTTTTTTAGATTTGTTTATGTCGTTCAGTATGTTGGTGTAATATTTGCTTACTTTCAACGACGGTTTGTCTCTGGTTTGTTGAACCGACAGTTTGCCATCAATTTCGGTTACAATAAAATCGGGAACTATATATGCCGGGTTGTCCGACTGGCTTACAAACCCATTGCCGGGGCGTGGATTTAGCTTCGAAATGATGTCTATGGCAGCGCTTAGTTCGGCTTCCGATATTTTTAGTTTTTGTTCTATCTTGTTGTAATGTTTTTTGCTGAATAGCTCAAAGTGGTTATCCACTATTTTTATTGCGTTTTTTGTGTCGGCCGATTGGTCTTCGCTTCGGTGTAGCTGTATTGATAGGCATTCTTGAAGGTTGCGAGCACCCACACCCGCAGGCTCCAACGATTGTATTGTTCGTAGCACCGGCAGTACATCCTCGTCCGACACGTAGATGCCTTGGCGGAATGCAATGTCGTTGACTATGGATGCCAGGTTCCTTTCCATATAGCCGTTCACGTTGATGTTGCCTATAAGTTCCAAACCAATTATATGTTGGTTTTCGGTAGTCTCTTTGAGGTTGAATTGTTCTATTATATAGTCCTGAAACGATGCTTCCGATGCATATAGGATGTTCCTTTCTTCTTGGCTTGTGTCGTAATCTATCTTTTCTCTGTACGATTGGTAGTCGTCCATATAATCGTCGTAGTGGTCTAGGAAATGGTTTTGCTCTTCGTTAGAGTAGCTTTCCTCGTCATATATCGTTTCCTCATCGTTGGCTGCAAAACTCTCGGTGCTGTCTTCGTCGTCTTCCAATAGAGGGTTGCGTTCGATTTCTTCTTTGATGGCTTGCTCGAGCGATACTATAGGCACCTGCAACAATCGCATCAGTTGTATTTGTTGGGGCGATAGCCTTTGCAGCATTTTCTGTTGTAGTGAAAGAGAAATCATAACTATTCTGTTCTATTTAATTATCGGTCTTATTTTGGTTTGCAAAGGTACGAAAATTTATTGGATTATCGGCCTGTTGGCCCAAAATATTTATTTCCATACAATAGGTTGGGATTTATTTACGTTATTATTCAAAATATTAAATGATATATCCGAATATGATAAAAGTTAAGTTTATTGTGCTGTTGCTACTTTTGGCCATGTGTAGGTCTCTCTTTGCGCAATCTATAAAGGTAGGTGCCGAGCGTATGGATGACTATTTGCCCTTGCTGGCCGGCAAGGCGGTTGCTCTTGTGGCCAATCCTACATCGTGTGTGGGGGCTACACACTTGGTCGATACCCTTTTGGCACGAGGGGTAAACATAAAATCCATATTTTGTCCGGAACATGGCTTTCGCGGACAAGCCGAAGCAGGTGCTTCGGTAGACAACGAAACCGATGTGCGTACAGGATTGCCCATACTTTCGCTCTATGGCAAAAACAAAAAACCTACTGCCGATAGGCTTGAGGGAATAGACATTGTTATATTCGACATCCAGGATGTAGGTGCCAGGTTTTACACCTATATCTCTACCCTCCACTATGTGATGGAGGCTGTGGCCGAAAACGGCTTGCAACTTTTGGTGCTGGATAGGCCCAATCCAAATGGCTTTTATGTCGATGGGCCGGTGTTGGACCTTAGCTATCGCTCCTTTGTAGGTATGCACCCCGTGCCTATAGTTCATGGAATGACCATAGGCGAATACGCCCTTATGATAAATGCCGAAGGATGGTTGGATGGTGGTATAAACTGCAATATGACGGTTATAACCATGCAGCATTATACCCACGACAGCCTATACCGCCTGCCTATAGCGCCATCGCCAAACCTAAAAACTCCCAATGCCATATACCTATATCCAAGTTTGTGCTGTTTCGAAGGTACCACAGTAAGTGTCGGCCGCGGAACCGATATGCCTTTCGAAGTGATAGGGTCGCCACAATATAGCTGCGCCAACGGTGGGGAATTTTCATTTGTGCCCAAACCTATAAAAGGGGCAAGCCAAAACCCATTGCACAACGGCAAGCAGTGTAAAGGTATGGATTTGAGAGGGGAGGGCTACAACATCATTGCCACTCGAAAGCTCGATTTGTCGTACCTCAAGGCAATGTATGCCTGCGTTGGCAACGATAAGTTTTTCAACTCTTTCTTTGAAAAACTTATGGGTACTGCCGAGTTGCGAAAGCAAATAATGGCAGGCACCCCCGAAGAAGCCATACGTGACTCGTGGCAGCCACAGCTGGACGAGTTTAAGACCATCAGAAAGAAGTATCTTTTGTATCCCGATTTCTCTGTTTCTACAAAATGATTTGACCTAGGCTGTTCCACCTCGTAGCTATTACTATACGCTAGCTTGCAGCCCCAAAGTGCCATACTTGCAATATTCCGGGTATGGCACTTTTGTGTGCCATACCTTCGGGTTGTTTACCGGTTCTGTTTAGAACCGAAACATCAGCGTTTTTGTTGTCTCTTTTGCCATATCACCACGGTTCACTTTGTGGAACCCGGCACACCCTGCCGCCATACACGTTGCATAAACCTCTCATATCCGACTCTAAAACCTTGTAAACTCGATTATAAAACCTCATAGGCACGCTTGTGAAACGAATTTCAAACTTTGGAATTGCAATTCTAAACTTTGAAACAACTGTTCCAAAGTTTGAAACGTGTTTATAAAACGAGCAAAACAAGTTTTAGACACGTTCCCATGCAGTTTTTGGAACGCTCCACAGCAGTTTTCGAAACGCCTATGCCCGACAAGGGAGGCTACCGCCTATGCCACAGCCCTACATACAGCTTCCCGTTCGCAACCCTGCGGGTTACGACCCGTAAGTGCCATAGTTTTGACCCGTAACTCCCATACTTTTGACCCCTAAGTATGGGAGTTTCGATGCCTAAACCGCAGGGTTGCGAATGCCGATATGGCATTAGGGAAAAAATAAGGCTTAATGCTCTTCAGCACATTAAGCCTTAAACAAACAAATTAATATGGTAGCTTTTTCAGTCCATTGCGATATTCGGTTGGAGTGATGCCGGTTTTTGTTTTGAAAAACCTACAAAACTGTGCCACCGTTTTAAAACCC
>JAFWBF010000164.1 GCA_017507285.1 Bacteroidales bacterium
ACCCTACGATTTGTTCAGGTGATAACGGCTCTGTTCGTATGTATTTTTCTATTCGATTAATTACTTGTTTACTCATTTTTCTTGGTTCTTTTAAGCGTTCTTTTCTGATTTTTGATTGTTATTCTGCTTGTAAATACGAGTATTTACCCTTATTGCTATTTCTTTTTAGTTCCCTTCTAATAGTTGATTTATGCACATTTAGCAGTTTCGCAATATTTGCCATTGTCATTTTTTCTTTACGCATCAAAAAAATTGCGTATCTTTGTTCCTGTTTTAAGTGTTTCATTTTTGTAACTTTTTGGGAGGAGCCGCAAAGATAACACTTTTTTTCAAGCCACAAAAGGAAAGAGATTTTTTCTCTTTCTTTTGTGGTAAAAAAAATCTTTTTAGCTCTTTTTTTTACTCAAAAAGTTGCGTTTCTTATTGGAACTTATTTGCAAAGATAGCAATTATTTTATTATTCGGTTATTTTTTGTATCTTTGCAATTGTGAAACAGGTAATGAAAAACATATTAGGATACTTTCTTATAGCACTTTACATGTGCTTTTCTGTTGCTACATCCATGTTTATTCATACCCATTATTACGAAGGTGAGAGTATTGTTCACTCCCATCCATTTCTTGGAGGCGAGGGTGGAGCATTAAATCATACACACACTGTTTCACAATCGCTTTTTATACATCATATTTCTTCAACGTTACTGTTGGTTATATCTTCGGCAGTAGGAATTGCCGTATTATTTACAACACTTTCTAAAGAATATATCTACGAAGTACAAGCAGGGACGTCTAGGTATATCCTCTATTTTTCGTTGAGGGCCCCACCGGTGGCTTCCTGAGAACCAATAAAGAAATTAGGACTGCCTAAATTAATAATCTTCTTATAAATAAAAAATAAAATCAGAAAAATAAGCATTAATTTTTCTGCTGATGATATTGTGCTATGTAGCGATATCGTTGGCGTAATACTATGCTCAAAAACAAAAAAAATAATGAAACATTCATATATAAACTATAGATCTTTGCTTATAACAATTGCTGTTTTTTGTTTAAGCATGTTGCCATTACAGGCACAAACAAAAACAGATTCACATATCCATGGCCATGTTTTGGATGCCAAAACGGGCGAACATCTTCCGTATGTAAACATATACATTAAAGGTACCAACATTGGTACTGTTACCAACGAAAGCGGGCATTATCATATCGAGAACTTGCCTCTAGGAACACACACTGTAGTAGCATCGTGTATGGGTTACAAAACAGTGGAAAAAACAGCAACTATAAAATCGCATAAGACCAATGTTCAGCTACATTTCGAAATAGAAGAAAACGCCATGGTGATAAAAGATGTAGTGGTATCGGCCAACCGTTGCGAAGTAGATCGCAAAGAAGCGGCCACTATTGTGAATATCATAAGTCCCGATGTGTTTGCCAATACCAATTCGGTAAACCTTGCCGAAGGGTTGAACTTTCAAGCCGGATTGAGGGTAGAGAACACTTGTCAAAACTGTGGAGTAAACGCAGTGCGCATAAATGGTTTGGAAGGCAAATACTCTCAAATACTCATCGACAGTCGCCCTGTTTTCAGCTCGCTGGCAGGCGTGTATGGTTTAGAACAAATTCCCGTATCTATGATGGAACGTGTAGAAGTAATACGCGGAGGTGGCTCAGCAATATTCGGAGCCAATGCCATTGGTGGAGTTGTAAACATAATAACACGCGAACCCATACGAAACTCATTAGACATATCCAACACCACACAGTTGATAGGCGGAAAAGCATGGGACAACGTTACATCGGTGAATGCTGCACTGATAGCTCCCAATAGAAAAATGGGTGCTTACATTTTTGGAATGGCTCGAGATAGACAAGGTTACGACCATGACGATGACGGCTATACCGAACTAGGAAAACTAAAAGGAACTTCAATTGGACTGAGAGCCTACTACAAATTCTCCGATAACTCTAAACTATCGGCCGAATACCATGCAATGCACGAATTTCGTAGAGGTGGCGATAGTATAGATATGATGCCTCACCAAGTAACCGTGGCCGAAGAAGCCGAACACTATATACACGGTGGTAGCCTCACTTACGATTTTATATCAAATGATACAAAAACTCGCTTCTCGCTATTCTCGTCGATACAAACCGTTGACCGAAAAACCTATTATGGCACACAATATGATGTGAATGCCTATGGAACTTCGAATGACTTTAGTTTGGTAAGTGGTGGACAGTTCAATTATTCGTTCGACAAGTTGCTCTTTATGCCATCGGAGTTTGTGGCCGGGTTGGAATACTCCGTCAATCAGTTGGAGGATATACAACTTGCTTACAATAGAACATTGGAACAAAATATTTATATAGCCAGTGCTTTTGCCCAAAACGAATGGAAAAATCAACGTATGGGATTGCTTTTGGGTGTGCGTGCCGATAAGCATAATTTGGTAGACAATGTAGAGATTAGTCCGCGTGCCAACCTGCGCTATGCCTTTGGCAAAACATTGGTGGGCCGACTCAGTTACTCGTCGGGATTTAGAGCACCGCAGGCTTTCGACGAGGATTTGCACATTATGGCTGTAGGTGGCGAAGTGGCCATCATAAGTTTAAGTCCCGAACTTGAACCCGAACACTCAAAAAGTATAAGTGGGTCGCTGACATGGACTCCCAAGATAGGCGACAACGAATTGATGCTTCTTGCCGAAGGTTTTTATACCAACCTAAGCGATGTGTTTGTATTAACAGAAAAAGGATTTGATGCACAAGGTAACCTATTGCTCGAACGCCAAAACGGGTCGGGAGCATACGTAGCCGGGGTAAATATGGAGGCAACCTATTCGCCATTCATAGACCTAAACTTCCAGCTGGGCTATACCTATCAGCAAAGTCGATACAAGGAACCCGAACAATGGTCGGACGATGTGGAGGCTCAAACCCGAATGTTCCGCACTCCGGACCATTACGGATATTTCACCATCGACTATACTATGCTCAATTCGCTTAAGTTTTCGCTTTCCGGAACATATACCGGTAGCATGCTGGTACAGCACTTTGCCGGATATGTCGAAAAAGACGAGCAGGTGGAAACACCTCAGTTTTTCGATATGACGCTGAAAATTGCATACGACATCAAGGTGTCGAACAATAGCACTATGCAAGTAAATGCCGGTATCAAAAATATTTTCAACTCCTACCAAAACGATTTTGACAAGGGTGCCAACCGCGATGCCGGCTTTATATATGGTCCGGGTTTGCCCCGAACTTTCTTTATAGGGCTGAAAATGGGAATATAACTTAGATATTCACAATATGTTTCAACAAAAAAAAGCAATAGACCTCGAGGTTTATTGCTTTTTTTGCTAAATGCGGGTTTCAAAATATATGTATCAGAATTTTCTTTTCTCAAGCATAGGTACGAAACGGAAATTGCCAAAACTTTCGGTTTTCAGTTCTGTATCGCTTAGTTTTGTTATCAGTCTCATTTCTTGAATTTTGTTGCCTACCGGTATTACCATCATTGCACCTATTTTCATTTGGTCTACAATGGCTTGTGGCACCTCCGGAGCACCGCAGGTTATTATCACCTTGTCGAAAGGGGCGTATGCCGGCAGTCCTTTATAGCCATCTCCAAGAAAAGTTTTGGCATTGTAGTGAAGTTCGGCAAGCTGGCGTTTTGCTTTGTCGAACAAGCCCTTGTGGCGTTCCACGCTAAACACTTGTGCTCCCAACTCGCAAAGTACAGAAGTTTGGTATCCCGAGCCTGTTCCTATCTCCATAACCTTTTCGCCACGTTTTATTTTAAGTAGTTGCGACTGAAAAGCCACCGTCGAAGGTTGTGAAATGGTTTGGTCGCAAAGAATGGGCAATGCCCTATCTTCGTAAGCTATCGTATCGAAAGTAGATTCCAAGAAAAAGTGTCGTGGTATTTTTTCGATAGCTGCCAATACGGCCTCATCGCTTATACCTTTCTCTCGTAGTTCGTTGCACAATCTCTTTCGCAATCCTTTGTGTTGAAATGTATCTATAGGCATAAACTTTTATTATTCAATGTAGTTGGTTAATATATGGTATGCTGTTATTTAAATATGTTTTTCATAGTCTCTAAGTTGTCAAGTGCCGTGTAGTCGGCCTGGGTGGGTACTACAGAAACGTATCCGTTGTCCAAAGCCCAGATGTCGGTATCTTCTTCTTTATCAGTACAAACAAAATTTCCCGTAAGCCAATAGTAGTCTTTTCCATTGGGGTCTGTTCGCTTTTCATAGCTGTCGGCCCAATATGCTTTAGACTCTCGGCATACACGTATTCCCTTTATTTTGTTGTATGGCAGATTAGGAATATTTACGTTGAGCGATATTCGTTCGGGTAGTCCGTTTTTCAACACCTCTTCTACAATGGTTTTTATAAAAGGAATACAACCCGAGAAATCGGCATCAACATCGTGGTTTAGGAGTGAAAAACCTACTGCCGGCATGCCGTTTATGGCTGCTTCAACAACAGCGCCCATTGTTCCGGAGTATATTACATTTATCGAGGCATTGCTACCATGGTTTATGCCCGAAAGTACTAGCGATGGTCGCCTATCGCAAAAGAAGGCTTCGGCCAGCTTTACACAATCAACGGGGGTGCCGTTGCAGGCATATATTTCCAATCCTTTTTCTGTTCTGACTTTCCTAACCCGGAGGGGTTGGTTGGTTGTAAGTGCATGGCTTTTGCCCGAAGCGTTAAGCTCGGTAGACATTACCACTATGTCGCCATACTCTCGTACGGCTTCTATCAGCACCTGCAATCCTTTTGCCGAAACACTATCGTCGTTGGTTATCAATATCAATGGGTTCATATAGCTGTTATTTTATCGTGCGGTTTATGTATTTGTCGTAGCTTTTTTCTTTTCTTTGGTAGTTTTCGTCCGAAAACAAGGGCGATGATATAAGATAATCGGCTGTGGTGCGATTGCAAGCCATTGGTACGTTGTAGAGTACTGTTATTCTTAGCAATGCTTTTACGTCTACATCGTGGGGTTGTTGTGTCATAGGGTCCCAAAAAAACACCACCATGTCAATGCTTCCATCGGCAATGAAGGCTCCTAACTGTTGGTCGCCACCAAGAGGACCCGACTTGAGTTTTTGGACATGCACTTTTTTATCTTCTTCTACATTGTTGTTCAATGCATCTTCCACCAAACGTCCTGTTGTACCTGTGGCAACAATTTCGTGCTCGACAAGTATTGTTTTGTTTGCCTCAACCCAATCAACCATTTCGTGCTTACAACTATCGTGAGCCACTAGTGCAATTCGTTTTTTCATCATTCTAATACTATTTTTAGAAAAAAGAGGGGCAAATAAAATTCACCCCTCAACATTAAATCCATGAAAACAAATATTAAATATTATTCTTATCTTATTTAGCCAAAGCCTTGTCTACAATATCCTGATCCACCAAAATACGTCCGCAGTGTTCGCAAACGATAACTTTTTTGTGCATCTTTATTTCCATTTGGCGTTGATGAGGTATTTTGTTGAAACAACCACCACATGCATCACGGTCTACCATAACAACTGCCAAACCGTTGCGTGCTGCATTGCGTATGCGTTTGTATGCCGAAAGGTAGCGTTCTTCGATAAATTGTTCTTGCTCTTTTGATTTTTTCAACAATGCTATCTCTTCCAATTCGGTTTCTTTTGTGATTTCTTCCAACTCTTCTTTTTTTGCAACCAAATCGGCTGTGCGAGTTTCCAACATATTTTTCGCAATTTCAATATGTTGATGTTTTTCTTTTATTTTGGAATTGTTGTCCTTTATCTTGCGTTCACAAAGTTGTATTTCCAAATTTTGGAACTCTATTTCTTTGTTCAACGACTCGAATTCGCGATTGTTTCTTACGTTTTCTTGTTGTTTTTCGTATTTCTTTATAAGCTCTTTATGTTCGGCTATCGCATTTTTATGATCAACTATATTTCTTTCTGCCAATGCTATTTCCGATTGAAAGTTGGAAATACGAGTATTTAAACCGGCTATTTCGTCTTCCAAATCTTGAACTTCCAAAGGCAATTCGCCTCTAATGATACGAATTTTATCTATTTCGGTATCCACATGCTGTAATGTATATAGAGCGATAAGACGATTTTCTACTATAATGTCTACTTCTTGTTGGCGTAAAGCCTCGTTAATCATTGCTTCTTTCTCAAGTTCAGCCAATTTTTTCTTTGCCATATATCTGTGTAAATTATTGTTTTATAATCAAATATATAATACAAAACCTCGACTTTTTGCCGAAATTCGGGAAACAAAGTTACTAAATTTTTCAGATATTTCCCAATAAATTAATTCTTTTACGAATTGTTCACTTTCGAAGTGCCCAATATCGGCAAGAATTATGTTGCTTTCGGCTTGCTGAAATTCGTGATATTTCAGGTCGCCGGTAAGATAAATATCGGCTTTGGCAGCCTTGGCATTGCCTATCAGAAAACTTCCGGCACCTCCGCAAATAGCCACCGTTTGCACTTCGGATAGGCATAGTTCCGAATGTCGGACCATGGGAAGGCCCAACACTTCTTTCACTTTTTTCAGAAATTCCACCGTCGGCATTGGTTTGGGTAATGTTCCTACCATTCCGGCACCCACGTTCTCCCATGGGTTTGCCAGCGGTATGCAGTCGTAGGCCGGTTTCTCGTAGGGGTGGGCTGCTTTGAGGGCTTGTACTATACGTCGTTCGTGCATTATTGGGTATATTACTTCTATTTTCACCTCTTCCTCGGTGTGTAATTTTCCAACTTGTCCCACAAAGGGGGTGGCGCCGCTGCCGGCACGAAATGTGCCTTTGCCCATGGCGTTGAAACTGCAGTAGTCGTAATTGCCAATGCCACCGGCACCGGCTTCGAAAAGGGCTTCTCTTACCTTGGAAGCATAATCTGATGGTACATATACTGCCAGCTTTCGTAGCTTGTCGTGCATAGGGGCAAGAATTTTGGTATTTATTATTCCCAGTTTTTTTGCCAAAATGGCGTTTACACCCGTCGAAAGGTTGTCCAGATTGGTATGTGCAGCATATACAGCTATATTGTTTTGCACCAAACGGTAAACCATTCGGCCTGTAAGGCAGTCGGTGGTAATGCGTTTGATACCCGAAAAAATAAACGGATGATGAGTTACTATTAGGTTGCAACCATATTGCAGTGCCTCGTCTATAACTTCCATGCAGAGGTCCACGGCCACCAGAACGCCTCTGATTTCTTCATCTCTGCTACCAAGTAGGAAACCCGAATTGTCGTACGATTCCTGCAATGCAGGCGGAATACGATTATCCAAATACGAAATTACTTCATTTATCTTCATAACAAGTCTAATTATCAATATATTATACGGAGTAATATTGTTCCGTTACAACGGCAAAGTTACAACTTTTTGTTGAGATAAAAAAGCGTTAATACACTTTATTTCAACGATAAAGAAAGATTTTGTACAAAAACGAACAAAAAGACCTCGAAAAATGCAATTTTCAAATTAGTTTCGAACGTTTTTTGGCCTTTTCAGGTAGGTTTGGCTAAAAAATAATGCATTTTTTTTATTCGGATTATCAGTTGGTTGGAATAAAAATGAAAGATTTTTTGCAAAAATATTTGGTGGGAACGAAAAAAGGTTGTATCTTTGCACTCGCAAACAAAGAGAAAGAGTTCTAAAGAAAAAGATGGTCCGGTAGTTCAGTCGGTTAGAATACATGCCTGTCACGCATGGGGTCGCGAGTTCGAGTCTCGTCCGGACCGCAAAAAGCTCTCCTTAACAGAGGGCTTTTTTTGTATCTTTTCGGTAACCATTTCGCATGGCAATTGTTTCAAGCAAAAAGAAAAGATATATTACAAATCTATTCAAAATTTGGGGCTGACCGGTTTTGACAGCAAGGATAATGGATTTGTAAGCATGCAGGCTCACGCATCAGAAGCCTTCAAAAACGGGTGTAAAACAATAATTGGCGAAAATAACTACGCTCTTGCTGCTTAAGCTGAAGTACAGTAGGCTTGCATTATTTCGGCACAAGGTGCCGAAACAAGACATTTCCCGAGAACCTCGCCCATCGGTTGTCGATCAGGAAGTGCTCGTGAGAATGGGATAGTTGCAATAGTGCTTCGATGTTGCAATGAAATTTTAGAAGCTAAGGTTTGCTTTGGGTGTCTTTGTCCGTGGCAAACTCGAAAATCAACCAAAGAATAAGCATGTAGAAAGCATTTTTGTTACTTGTTTGGACGGCGGTTCGACTCCGCCCAGCTCCACTTGGAGAACGAACTTCTCCCGAAGAAAATACTGATAATCAAAAAGATTATCGGTGTTTTCTGCTTTGTGAGTCTCCCGCTCTCTGAAACTCTGGTTGCACCGGTTCAATCGGGATGATAGGGAGTCCAATGCCTGCAGAAACTTGCTGACAATCTTACATATATCCACAACCACCTTCCACCAAAGAGGTGTCTGCATACGGTGGAGATGGAGAGATGGAAAGTGTGCAAAATCTGAGACCGATTTTTCTCCGACTGAGACCAATTTTTTATTCCAACGAATTTAATGGAAACAACCACACTCTACTTGGCTGCACAATCCTTTATCAGTTGCCGACCAGCTTCCGTCAGCACATACTTTTGGTTACGGGACTTTGGTTTGTCTAAAATAGTAGGGGTGGCCAGACCCGTTTGAATCAAGATGTCAATAGTTGTTCGTTTGAATCTTGACCTGTTTGTTTGTCCATACATTGCAACCAGTTCGGTCAATGATGTCTCTTTTTGCAGAGCAACAAAGACCTTGAAAATATGTTCAAGATTTGCTCCATCAACATAGGACACAACATAGGACAATTTTTGTTTAAGTTGTTTATTGTCAAGTATATCAACATAGGACACAACATTAGACAAGTCTTCCTCAACAAAGTCCGGATGACAGGGGATATCTATCAAGAAATAAGCACGGTCTTCATCAGTCTCGATAGTGGCCGATGCAGAGCCGTTATCCTTCAGTTTCCTCTGTATGGTAGGTATGCCTGTGGCTCGACCTTCCGTCAATTCCAGTTCTTTCAGGAATTCGCCCAATCGGCGGTTACGGTATTTCCGGCAACGGAGCGTTTGTGCCTTTCTCACCACATCCAACGGAATGGAACGGTCGGGACCTCCGTGATTCAAGATGGAGATTCGGTTGGGCTCGACTGTAATTTCAACGGGTTCTCGCTCGTTATAATTTCTATGGTACAAGGCATTCACTACAGCTTCCTCCAATGCCTGATACGGATAGTTGAAATACCGTATTGAATGTTCGTCGTCGGACTGTTTCTTGATTTGCTCCTTTATCACATTTGTCCGTAGGTATGACATAGCATCTCTTATCATCATCGGCACGGAGCCTTTGATAGTCGGCAGCTCAATGATATTGTCAGGGTTGTTCTCCCGACCTTCGGGGAATATCACAATATCCACTTGGGTGGTTTTGAAGTATTTTTCAGGATGCTCACAGAACATCATAGCCGCCACGTTCTTGATGCACCGTTTCTCCGTAGGGCCTTCCAAGAGGTCCATCTGTTCCAATACGCCTTCAAGGTCATTCACCAAGTCCTCGTTCTGTAGTTTGCTGCCCACCTTGACCAGGTAGTCTTTCAGCAGCAGCGGAGAGATGTCCGAGAGTTTGATTTCAGGATTGCCCCGGTCATCGAAAGGAACTCTGTTGGCCATATCCCGAAGCTCATCCAATTGCTCGCCTTTCGCCTCGACGGTGGAGGTGCCGTAACGGATGTAGAACACGGGCTTCTTCAATTTGGCTGTCACGTCAGACGGTGCAGTATAAGGTCGATTGATACCGGATGGTACCCAAATCACCAACACATTCTGTCCATCCACATCTTCCACCGAGATTCGTGGAGCATAGAATGGCTCAATCAGCTGGTTGTATTGGAGCATTTCCCGTTGAATCTTGTCCAACTGGTTAGTCGGAATTCCCGTAACAGGTCTCTTCGCCACGCCATTCTCTTCTTCCACACCCACAAGGATGTAGCCACCGCCAAGATTGTCGAAGTCGTTGGCGAAAGCACAGATGGTATGATAGATGGATACTGGATTCCAACCCTTCTTGTATTCAATACGGTTGGATTCCACTTTCCTTTGGTTCAGGAGGTCTTCTATGTTGATAGGTAGTAACATATGTTGCTTTTAACGTTATAAATGAAAAAAATTGTTTTAGTATTTATAAGTACACCATAATCAAAGAATTAAATAATCTTTGGGCTTCGGATTTTGCTCGTTTGCATTCCAAAGTCACACACTCACCAGTCAGCAGTATTGCTCTTATTTCATTCTCGGTCATATCATTTACTCTTTTTATTCACAATAATGATTGCTATCTTCACAAATAACGCCCCAATATTACCTTCTTAAAAAATCTTTCAGAGAAATAGTCGTAATTCCCAGCCCGCTTGCTCTTGATTGTAGCATATTATCAGATGTCAAAAGGATTGGATTGTCGTTCTTGTATTTCAATGCCACTGATAATATCATACAATCGGGATTATGTCTATCGAAACCATTTGGCAACAACGACAAGTCTGCCTCTTCCATTTGAGAATAATGTTTCACAAATGCCATATTGATATTTTTTGCCGCGTCGTTTAAACTTTTCTTGTCAATGTCAACTTTCAACTTGAGTTTGTCAAGTTCTTCCAACACTTTGGCGGGGATTATAGTTTTATACTTATTTCCAAGACGTGAAATAATATCAGGACAATTTACAAAGACGTTGGTATCAATGATGTATATAT
>JAFWBF010000165.1 GCA_017507285.1 Bacteroidales bacterium
ATCCAAATCAAAGAGCTCCCCAGCTAGAACTTGAACCTAGGACCCCATGATTAACAGTCATGTGCTCTAACCAACTGAGCTACTGAGGAATCGTAATATCAAATTCTCATCGTTGATGAATTATCGAATCATGTCGCTCCCCAGCTAGGACTTGAACCTAGGACCCCATGATTAACAGTCATGTGCTCTAACCAACTGAGCTACTGAGGAATCTTGAAAAAGGAACATTCTCCGTTCCTATCCGAAAACGGTGCAAAGTTACGCAATTTTATTGGAATAGCAAAACTTTTATGTGTTTATTTTTCTATTTTCTTTCATTGCTATCGGTAATAATTTGATTAATACTTTGTTGCACAGTTGTCGAAAATGTCTTTATTTTTCTCTCTATCCTTCCGTTGCTTTGTTATTTTGCCGTTTTGGGGATGTAAAAATCATGTTTTTTCACTATCTTTGCCTACAAATCTTCAATAAAGTGTGTAAATCCTTTTTTATCAAATATATCCATTGATATTTTGACGTTTTTGGGGAATATTCCGAACATGGACGAGCCACTGCCACTCATGCCGGCATACACCGCTCCGCTGTTGTAAAGCATCTTTTTGATATCGTTCAGCAACGGATGTTTGGGAAAAATACTTTCTTCGAAGTCGTTTACCAAAGTGTTTTTCCATGTTTCAATAGGTTGCGAAAGGATGGTGCGTATATCGTTTTCGGCTTTATGAGGCTTTACACCCGAGTATGCTTGGGGGGTACTTATAAATATATCGGGTTTTACGAGTAGGAGCGAGTAGTTTGATAGCGAGACGTTGCATTTCTCAAACACATCGCCTTTTTCGGTGGCATATACAGGCGTGTTTTTTACAAAAAACGCACAGTCGGCACCCAGCTTGCGAGCATAGTTGGCAAGTTGTTCGTCCGACAGCTTCAGGGCAAATATACTGTTGAGCATCATAAGAGTAAAAGCCGCATCGGCCGACCCACCTCCCAAACCGGCACCAAAAGGAATATTTTTGGTAAGCTTTATATCCACATTGCCAATCATGGGAAAATCATTCTTTAACAGCTTGTAGGCCTTTACGCATAGGTTGTCGGCAGCCAAACATTCCAGCTCTATGCCGTTTTGCGAAAACGCAAATGTATCACACGGGTTTATCTCCAATTTGTCGCATAAAGCTATGGGGTAAAACACCGTTTCGATATTATGATATCCGTCGGGGCGTTTTTCGGTAATGTGTAGCCCAAGGTTTATTTTGCAGTTAGGGTTGCTAATCATCTTAATACGTTGTTTTTATATCGTTTTGTTTACTCTAGGCCACACAGGTAGCCGCTTGCAAAGGTACATCTTTTTTTTGTTATTGAGGCTGATAAATATTTTTTTTGTACCTTTGTAGGCCTAAATGATATGCTTATGAATGGTTGTTTTGATTTGAAAAACTGTAGGTTATGTGCACGTAGGTGTGGTGTGGACCGCTACGAAACAAACGGTTTTTGCCATTGCGGCCCCCGGCCAATGGTGGCAACGGTGTGTGTACACAAAGGCGAAGAACCCGTATTGTCGGGAAGCAAAGGCGTATGCAACGTTTTTTTTGCCCATTGCAACCTCCAATGCGTTTATTGCCAAAATATCGATATCAGCCAAAACAATGCCCGGGTTCACTGCCACTGCAACAGCCTCGAACAGGTGGTGGACCGCATAAAAGAGGTGCTCCAAAATTCCGAAAACGTGCTGGGATTTGTAAGCCCCTCACATTTTGCACACCTTATTCCGACAATAGTGGATATGCTTCACAGCCAAGGCTTAAAGCCAATAGTGGTTTACAACACCAATGCCTACGACTCTGTAGAGGTGCTTAGGGCGTTGGAGGCCTATGTGGACGTATACTTGCCCGATTTTAAGTACTGCAGCCCTCTTTTGTCGAAACGCTATTCCAAGGCTGCCGATTATTTTCAAAAAGCCTCGTTGGCCATCAAAGAGATGTATAGACAAAAAGGCTCTACATTGATTACAACCGACGATGGCATTGCACAAAGCGGACTGATAATACGCCATCTGATGCTTCCCGGATGTACGGCCGACAGCATGGACGTCCTGCAATGGATAGCCGAAAACCTTTCTACCAACGTGCATATATCGCTTATGTCGCAATATTTTCCGTTGGATAAGCCACTGCCCGACAGCCTGAACAGATTCCTTTCGGACGACGAATATAACCGAGTGGTGGATTATTTTTACAACTTGGGATTCCACAGAGGATGGATTCAGGATTTGGACCGCCAACAGTCGTACAAGCCCGATTTCGGCCACAAGGAGGCTTTTGAAAGATAGACTGCACATCAATATCATAAATCACTTTTTTTATTGCCTAAGGATAATAAAACATAAATATTCGAGTTTATAAAAACATGAAGAAACAAACAAAAATATATTCAACAACAATGCTTATTGCCCTGCTTTTGGCTGTCCTGCTGGCAGGCTGTGGCGGTAGTGGCAATATGTACAAACGCAAAAAATCCAGGTGCAACACATGCCCCAAATTCAGTTATATCGAAACACAATACCAACACAATGACCCAAGCGGAAATTATAGCTAAAAACAAAGCTATCCTATACAAATACATGCCGGAGGGAGCCGTGGAAGATATCTTTGACTATTTGTATAACAACAAGATACACTTCAAGATAGTAAACGACCGCAAAACCAAGCTGGGCGACTATCGCTGGCCGCAACACAACATCCGCTATCATCAGATAACTATAAATGGCGGCCTGAACCCCTATGCCTTCCTTTTTGTGCTGCTCCACGAGATAGCACATCATGCCACCTACCTAAACCATCAGACCTCCGTCTACCCCCACGGACCGGAATGGCAAGCCCAATACCGCATCTTGTTGCGCAGCCACCTAGGTCTGGGCCTGTTTCCCACCGATGTGGAACAAGCCATAGCCCGCTACTGTTCATCACTGCCCCTGAAAACCACCGCCGAACAGGAAGTAATGAACCTCCTATGGCGTTACGATTCCGACTACGATTCTTCGTCGCAAACCCTGCTCAGAGACCTACCCATAGGCTCTCAGTTTCAAACTGCCGACGGCCATACCTTTCGCTCTATCGAAAAGCGACGTACACGCTACAAGTGCCTATCGCTCGACGACAACCGCCTATATCTCGTACACGGCGACGCCAAAGTAACGCCCATCAGCTAAGGCCGATAACCTTCCGGAAAAAGTAACGGAATTGTGAACAATGTATTTTTTTTGTATACTACTGATAATCAGTGATAAATAGTATTGCGATATAAGTGAATTTCCCTCCCGATCCAGTCAAATCTCCATCCCGATCTAGATAAAACTCCCTCGTGATGCAGATGAAATGGCATCACGAGGGGGAGTATAGTAAAAGGTTACTCTTTAGGCATGTAGGCCGTAATCATAAGGTCGAGGAGGGTTTGCATAGAACGAGTGAAATAACTTTTTGATTTATAGCCTCCTTTTTGGGTATGGATGGCAGAGGCTGCATTGCGATCATCTAAGGGTGATAGCAAACGCACAAGCGAAGTTTTGTCGCTAATAATAAAACCCTTATCAACCAATACGCCAAGCACTTCCACCACGGCATTGGAAAACTTATACAATTCCATTCCATTTAAACCATGAACCTTATTGGGCATAAGGTTTGCACGTTTCTGAAACCCCTTCAATTTCAGCTCTTCGCATAACTCCTCCGGTTTGAAAAATAAGAGATTAATCTTACGTTGGGCATCCTTCAATGCAGAAGGAATCGTATCTGAGCTGAGTAATTCTATAATGAAACAGGCCAAATCCGATGGCGTAAAACACGGTGCAAGTTTAAGATACTCTTCATCTTTACGGAACTTGCTTGCCGGAGGTGTGGCAAGGGCTTTAAGATGTAATGCCAACAGGTTTACATTCTGCAAAAGTGGATTATCTTTGTTGGCAGTAGGATTGGCATTGTCAACAAACAAACGCTTGTAGTTATAATTGGCAGCATAATGATCTACGCTGTCATTTTCCAAAATGCGCTTAATCAGTTCCATAACGCTGTTGCGAACTCTGCGAGTCATTTTGCCGCTAAGGACAGCTTTGTCGTCATGAACCGTCAAAACTACAGTGCTTTTTTCCTCGTTTTCTTTGGACGAATAAACCGTTGTGGAAGCAACCTCGATTAACGATGAAGTAAGACTATGCTTCACCTCGGGTAGGGAATTGATAGGAATCTCTATTATTTCCGATGATCC
Source organism: Bacteroidales bacterium (assembly GCA_017507285.1). GTDB lineage: Bacteria > Bacteroidota > Bacteroidia > Bacteroidales > P3 > HGM05376. Next base: position 4,258 of record JAFWBF010000165.1, read on the forward strand.
GTTTTTTGAAGAATAGTAAACGTTTATCTTGCGATCTTTCAACACAAAACAATCACTGCCTGTACCATAATCAAAGCCAT
>JAFWBF010000166.1 GCA_017507285.1 Bacteroidales bacterium
AAATCCTTTCCGAATAGTTTACCGTTTTCATACCATACCAAGCCCATGTAATCAGCATACCAATTTAGCAGTTTATCCATTGTTGGAGCCTGTAAGCCGAAATATTCGAAATAGGAACGGATAACCAAAAGTCCCCACGGGAAATCCTCAGTAAACATTCTTGAATCGGTATCGGCAACATATTTGCCATCCTCTTCTTTCATTGGGGCATAAACCGACTGGAAAGTGGCGATGCTGTTTATTTTAGCCGTCATTTGCGGTATATTGGGCGATTCATAATGATCTGACAACTTTTTAATGGCTGAGGTATCTATTCCGTGCATAGTATCCAACAATATATGCAACTCATTATCCATCGAGAACAATGTTTCGGATGCAGCATCTGTCCAACCTACATAATATTTCGACTTTTGATCAAACTTATGGTCTCTGTCATACTTTCCAAACAGCTCGTAAGTCCTTGATGTATGCAAAATCGGATTAGTGGGTGTAAGGGCAACTTCCAAGAAGTTTGAAGCCTGCTGTGTCTTGAGCCCGCATTGTTCTATCATTTCACATGCCGCACCAACTCTTCCCCTTTGCAATGTTCCGACCACACTGAAAGGCTTCCAACTTTTCAGGTTGGTTTCTGTACCATATTGTTGAAGTTTGGCTGTAAATGGCACCCGCTGAAAGCCAAACAGGGTTTGATTGCCAAAAAATACTTTTTGAAAAAAAACTCGCAGCCACCGCCGCCAGGCAAGACACCTATAAAAGCATTATCGGTGACAAACTGTGCAATATCCAAAAAAGCTTTTTCTACTGCAAAATGGGGCAAGGCTATAAAAACAATATCAGCGCCGCCTGCCGCATGGCTTGCCTCATTGCTGATACAGTCAGCACTTATTGTATATGAGAATTCCCCCTCAACATCATTACATATAATACTCTTAGCAAATCTCTCGGGGTGCCGCGTGTACATCGACACACGGTATTCCGGATGAGTATGCTTAATGTAACATAATAGCGTGGTCCCGATATGGCCGCCGCCCACTATACAAATATTCATTTTGTTGAATTGTTTTTATATGGGCGACGATTGCTTCTATCAAATCCAGAACCTCTCTTTAGGATACCCCATCGGAATATCTAACGTTTGGCTCTCGTATTTTTCAAGTATCTTCTTCGCCCAGTAAATGTCAAATATGGCTAAACCGCCATTATAAACTATCGTTCTTTCCTCATCATTTTCACGGCCTGGCTTTACTTTGTTCGTCACATCGGTAATTCGCGCCATCCTTTCCTTGAACTGCTCAAAATATCTATATCCTTCAACATGACCAATGTCATCCACAAAAACTTTGTCAAAGAACAAATCGCAGTTTTGGAAACCGGAAGTATGTACAGGCACAATGTTGCAGCCTTTCTTGAAAACACTATCATTTTCACATATTACATTGTGAGCAAAACTAACACAAGATACAACAATGTCAGCATCAAAGAGTTCTTCTATTGAGCTTACAATCTGATACTTTATTTTAAGCCGTTGCCCGCCCCCTCCATTCACTTCTGGAAACCTTTGCATAAACAACTCAACCTGATCCTTATAGGGCATCAGTTTCACCGTGATGGGTTTCTTGTACAAATTGTACCAGAAATACATGAAGGCCCTAGCCGCTGTTCCCAATCCATAGATGGCCAAGGTTTCTGGTTCCTTTTTTGCAAACGTGGTGGCATTGTAATAGGCACAAGCTCCAGTTCGCATCGAAGTAATCCACATGCCATCAACCACTGCATAAAGACCCTCTTCCGAAATCTTTTGCAACATGATATTCGAATTCCTCTTTGG
>JAFWBF010000167.1 GCA_017507285.1 Bacteroidales bacterium
GAATTGACCGAAAAAGAAAAACAAATTCTTTTTAAGAAAGCCCAAGAAATGGGCGTTGACCTTGATGAGTTTGAAATGGTGCTTGATGCACGATTGGTAAAACTTAAAAAGGCAGAAGAAGAAAAAGCAAAATCTTCCGCACCCAAATCTAATAAATTTGGAGATGTAAAAAAATGTCCTTCATGTGGAGCAATGGTGCAAAGTTATCAAGGTGCTTGCCCAGATTGTGGATATGCATTTGAAGATAAAGGATCGAATACTGCTGTAATAGAATTGTCTAAATTGCTACAAAGATGTAATAATAACAAAGATACTATTCGTCTTATTAATACATTCCCGATGCCAATTGAAAAAGCAGCATTGATTGAATTTATATATTGATTGCTTCCTCAAAGTTTTTCAACTAATAATTTTCCATCAGATTTTAGTTCAAAGTCTAATGATTCCAAAGTGAAAAATTGTTTAGCGAATGCTTATTGGGCTAAATATGAAGAATGTATACAAAAGGTTAGAATTGGGTTTGCTAATGATCCAGAAATGAAAAGAATTCTTGAAGATTATGAAAATAATAAAATCAAGTTTGAGAAATTAAGCAGTTCGTATCGACGAAAAGAAATATTTTCATCATTAAAAAATGGAATTTTAGGAGTTTTTTCATTTCTATTTGGCGATATGAAACGATTTGTAGTAATAGTAATAATAGCAATAGTAATCTTTTATATTATTCTATTAGAGTTTTTTTAGTACTAAAATCAAATGTATTATGATTAAAACAACAGAATATTTTAATGGGATTATTTCCATTATTGAGCAATTGAATAATCTGTATGATAATTTCAATGATAGTTATGAATGCCATTATTTTGATGAAACAAATTCTTATGTTGTTGTATTGGAAAGTGGTAAAACTATACGAATACATAAAATAGTAGCTCAAGATGCTGAGTTAGATATTTCAAATATTGATAACGAAACTTTTGATAGGATCTTCAATACATGCAAATAATGTAATTATGGATATTGGAATAGCAAGTATAATTGCATCGATTATTTTATCTTTTGGTGCTATTGTAGCGTCTATAATTTTTTCATATGTACCTCGTCAAAGAAAAGAGATTATAGATAGATTACGTATAGAATTATATGAAGTTTATAAAGGTGTTGAACAATTAAAACAGGTTGAAGAAGACTTGGAAAATCAATTAGGAATTAGTAAGCAAAATGCACGAAAGAATGTAATGATTCCTATAAGATTTGAAAAAGTAAGACTTGCTAATAGAATTAGTCAATTAGAAAAACAAATAAAATAATTATGGGACTATTTAGTAAGAAAAAAGAAGGCGGATTGATGGATGTTATCCGCTGCGATGAAGAGAATTATCTTGTTTGGAAATGGCGTCCCAATGGCGAAGTGCTTAATTCCACTAAGAAAGAGAATGCTATTCGTTATAGTAGCACTCTTCATGTGAAAGATGGAGAAATGTGCGTATTTGTATATAAGCAAAAGGATGGAGTGTTGCAAGATTTTATAATGGGTCCGTATGAGGATACAATAAAAACTGCAAACTTTCCTGTTCTTACAAGTATTGTAGGTTTGGCATTTGGAGGCGAATCGCCTTTCCCTGCCGAAGTATATTTCTTCAATTTGCAAGGAAATAATCAAATTAAGTTTGCTGTTCCTTACTTTGATGTAGCCGATCCAAGATTCTTGGATTTTACAGTGCCTGTGGCAGTGCGTGGACAGATAACGTTTAACCTTACCGATGTAAAACAGTTTATCAAGCTAAATCGTTTGGTTGATTTCGATCTTGATCAATTCCGTAGGCAGGTAGGAGACGATGTTAAGAAGTTTGTAAAAGGATTTGTTACCAATTGTCCTAGCGAGCATGGTATATCTGTTTTGCAGATAGAACGGAAAATAGTAGAGATAAGCGACCTTATCCAAGCCCGTCTTGCCCCTCACTTTGCCGACGACTTTGGTGTAAACCTCAAACGTTTGGATATATCGGCAATAGAAATAGATAAGGAAAGCGAAGATTATAAGGAATTTGTACATGTAACCAAAGAGCAGCAAAAGATACAGGCAGAACAGGTTGGTCGTAGAGCTCAGATAGATACTGATATATATGAAAAACAAGGTCATCTTGGAACAGAGCAACAGTTTATTCAAGCTCACGCCATCAATCAACAAACCGAAGTGCTTAAAGTTGCTGCCGAAAGCATGGGCAAAATGCCTAGTGGAATGGGTGGCAATGGTGATGGATTCAACCCTGCCGGTATGATGATGGGTATGGCTATGGGTGGTGCCATGGCCGGACAAATGACCGGGATGATGAATCAGATGACTAATCAGATTCAGAATCCGATGGGACAAATGGGGCAGCCAAGCATGCCTCCACAACCTAATGCTATGGGGCAACCAATGCAAGCACCTCAAACGCCACCACCTCCATCTGTTCAATATAATATATCGGTAAACGGACAAACGTTTGGTCCTTATACTTTCCAGCAAATGCAACAGATGGCACAAAGTGGACAGCTTACAGCAAATTCATACGTTTGGAAACAAGGAATGGCAAATTGGGATATGGCAGGTAATGTAGCCGAGTTGGCTACTTTGTTTGGTGCAGTTCCGCCACCTCCTCCAGCAATGCCACCACAACAAAATATGTAATATTATGAAAGTAAATGTAATACCTACAATTATAGCTTTGGCAATAAGTGCTATAATATCATATTGTTTTTATAGTTGGTGTAAGAGTGATAATCAGCTATTGCTTACTATTGGTGGGTTTGTGTTTATTGCCACTACATTGGTGTTTAGTATGGGAGTGTCCTTTGCACAGCCTCGCACTACTACCAATGTGCGTGTTTTATCGGCAACATTTTTTGTAATTGCTTTAATCAGTAATATCATATTTATGTTGCTACAGTTTAATCCTCCGGTATATATACTAGTCAATGGTATATTATTATTGGTATGGCTTTTAATTGTATATGCACTGAAGCGTGCTAATATGTAAATAAATTAAAGGCAGATTCATTTGAGTTTGCCTTTAATTCTTAAAGATATATATTGAATGAAACATCGAATATCAGATTTATTCCTTAATGATAAGATTATCTTATTCTTTATCATAGCCAATGCTGGTATAATATTTGCACAAGAGAGTGGCATTAGTGAGCCGTGGCTTATATGGGGGGATATGTTTATTACCTTGGTGTTTGTGGTGGAAATGGTAATGAAACATATACGTTATGGTGCAAAGGGTTATTGGAGCAATGGATGGAACAGATTGGATGGGGTATTGGTCATACTATCGTTGCCATCGCTGTTGGAAGTGTTTGTGCCTACGGGAATAAACCTTTCGTTCGTGCTATCGCTACGGGTGCTTAGGGTGTTCAAGTTTTTCAGAATAATAAAGTTCTTCCCTCATATTGATGATATTTCTAAGGGGATAAAACGTGCCGTTAAGGATTCGTATAGCATATTCTTTGGCTTTGTGATAGTAATCTTTATTTTTGCTTTGCTCAACTGTTCGTTGTTTGCACGGTCGGCACCCGAATATTTTGGCACTCCGCTGGATTCTATCTATACAGTATTCAAGTTGTTTACCGTTGAGGGTTGGTACGAGATACCCGATGTAATAGCCTCATATTATTCCGATTCGTTGTTTGTAAACCATGTGGTGAAGCTATATTTTTCGCTACTGCTTATAGTGGGAGGAATATTGGGTTTGTCGTTGGTTAACTCGGTATTCGTCGATGCTATGGTAAGCGACAACAACGACGAACTTGCCAAAGAGGTGGAACGCCTACACGAAAAAATAGATGCATTGAACTGCAAGATAGATGAGCTTAAAGGAATGAAGTAGAATGTTAATATTAAGTCTTATATTTTGCACTAAACAATTGTCAATGCGATTTCTAAAAGTTATCTATAAACAAGAAAGAGCCATGAATTTTCATGGACTCTTTCTTGTTGCTGCTATGTATATTGTGGATATAGTCTAGAAAATCTTTTTTATCCATTTAGTTCTGTTTTTACCAAATGGTGGGTATTTTATAAAGAAATCAATGGTGGTAGAGGTGTGTAGCACAGCTTTTTGGTGTGAGAATGTGCTGTATGAAAACTCTCCATGATAGTTGCCAAGTCCGCTGTTTTGCACTCCCCCAAAAGGAAGATTGTGGTTTACTATGTGCATCAATGTGTCGTTTATGCACACTCCTCCCGACGATGTCTCTCTTACCATCTTTTCTGCTCGTTTTTTATTTTCTGTGAAATAGTATAATGCTAATGGTTTTTTGCGAGAGTTGATAAAGCCTATCACTTCATCTATATCCTCGAATGTGTAGATGGGAAAAATCGGACCGAAGATTTCCTTTTGCATAAGTTCCGAGTCGAGTGGTACGTTTTCTATAAGGGTAGGGTGGAAGAAGCGACTTTCTTTGTCGTAGGTTCCGCCGTAGATAACATCACCACAGCTTAGAAGATTCACCAAACGTAGCATTGCTTTGTCCGAAACTATATGTGGGTATTCAGTGTTGTGCTGAATGTCTTTGCCATAAAATGTTGATATATTTTCTTTGAACTGCTCTATAAATTTCTGTTTTACGTTGTTATGAACAAAGATATAATCGGGGGCAATGCACGTTTGTCCTGAGTTTACAACCTTTCCAAATGCTACTCTTTTTGTTGCAATTTCTATATTGGCATCTTTGTCTATAATACATGGACTTTTTCCCCCAAGTTCTAATGTTACCTTTGCTAAATGCTTGGCAGCTGCCTCCATAGCTATTTTTCCTAGCTCGGGGCTGCCTGTAAGGAAAATGTGGTCGAATGGTTGTGCAAATAAGAGAGTGTTTACATCTCTGTGTCCTTCAAAAACGCTTACATATTCTGGATTAAATACCTCTTCGAGTATTTGTTTTATAACTTTGTTGGTCTGGGTAGAGTCGGGAGAGAGTTTTAGAACCACGCAATTGCCTGCCGCTATAGCTCCCACCAGGGGCATAAGTGCTAGTTGAAAAGGGTAGTTCCAAGGTGTTACAATAAGTGTCAGCCCGTAGGGTTCGTAATATATCTTCGATTTGGCATTAATCACAAATAGTGTAGGACAAACTCTTTGGGGCTTTGTATATTTCTTGCATAGTTTTATCTGTTGTTTTATCTCGGATTTTACTAGCCCTATTTCAGTTATATAAGCTTCGTATTCACTCTTATGCAAGTCCTTGTGCAAAGCATTGGCTATGTCTTGTTCGTGTTGTATTATCGACTTGTATAGCATTTTCAAATGCCATATTTTGTATTCAGCTGAGCGTGTTTTTCCTTTTCCGAAAAACTCTTTTTGTGCAGCAATAGTGTTTTCTATGATGGTTTTATTTTCTTCCATTTCGATATGTGAATTAGGTTTTAGTACACAAGTATTAGCAAAAGAACAAATGGTGCATGGCAAAGGTTTGTGGAACGGAGGTTATATGTTTAGTATATAGTGATACTTTTTGCCATTGCCTTTGTAGTATCCTTCTATTACTATTCGTCCTCTCATATCTTTCATTTTGGCTATATCGTTTTTATCTTTTGTAGGAATATTTCCTATAGATGTAATCACAAAACCGTTTTTCACACCTATCGAAGCTAAGAATGAGGAACCTATACGTGTTACTTCTACACCGTACTTTAGGTTCATTTTGCGCAATTCCTCTTTGGATGGAATCGTGAATTTGGCTCCATATAGTTCAAAACTATTGTTGGCACTACGTTTGTGCAAAGAAGTGTTGCCGTGGATATTCAGCAGTTTGGCAGTGGTGGTGTAATGTTTATTATTTCGGGTGTAAACTATTATTACTTCGTCGCCGGGACTATGTTTTCCTATCTCTTCCATTAGTTCGGCATAGCTGTTTACCTCTATATTGTTGATGGATAAAATTATGTCGCCATCTCTCATACCTGCGTTGTAGGCGGCGGCATTTTTTATAACCCGTCCCAGATATACACCTTTTATCTCTTTCAAGCCCTTGTATTCGGCCAGTCGACTGTCCACTTCTGCCACATTTACACCAAGGTATGCACGCTGTACATAGCCGTGTTGCTTAAGGTCGAGGGCTACTTTGTGGGCAAGGTTAGCCGGTATGGCAAAGGAGTAACCCGTATAGTAGCCGTTGCCCGAAGCTATGGCGGTGATTATACCTATCAGTTTACCATCGGCATCCACTAGTGCACCACCACTGTTGCCAGAGTTTACGGCGGCATCAGTTTGGATAAACGATTCGATGGGGCTTTCCAGACCATCACTATTCTCTATGATATCCATGTTTCTGGCTTTTGCACTGATTATACCGGCCGTTACTGTTGACGTGAGGTTGAAGGGGTTGCCTATGGCCAATACCCATTCACCTACCTGTGCATTGTCAGAGTTGCCAAAAGGAATGGTTTGCAATCCATCGGCATCAATCTTTATCAATGCCAAATCTGTGGCAGGGTCATTTCCTATAAGCTCTGCTTCGAAAGTGCGTTTGTCGTTCATTGTTACGGTTATGCGTTCGGCATCCTGTACCACATGGTTGTTGGTAATGATATATCCATCGGAATAGATAATCACTCCCGACCCGAAAGCACTGTAGGTTTGATTTTGCACTCCTTTGTTGATAATCATCCCGAAGAAGTTTTCGTAAAGAGGGGTGCTTTTGGTTTGCTCTGTTTTTATGTGAACTACAGCGTCGATGGTGTTCTTTGCCACATCGCTAAAATCCACATATCGCAGCTCGCGTGTAGCCGGTGCTTCTATTGTTTGTGGTGTGGCGATGGATTCTTGTTGTTCTGACAGTACAGATTGTGTACAACTTGTAAGCAGTATTCCTGCTAAGATAATGCAATTTTTGATCATATATTTTCAGTTATTTGGTTCGCCCATTATAAACTTACCGAACATCGTTTTAGTATATCCACCATAGTTAATAATCCCAAAAAAGGACTACTTTTTCTATAGGTGATGTTTATGACTTTATGAGAAAGCCGGTGTTTCGCCGATATTTATGGAAAATGCAATCATGAAATCTGCTGTTCTGAAACCTGTGGCAGATAGTAGTAAATCAGTGTTTTGTGAATCGTTTGACTCAGAGGTTTACTATGCCGGTTTGGGAAAGGTTAAGAAAAAACTTTCCATAAAAGTGTATTTATTACGAAATAATATGTATCTTTGCATCGCAAAAGACACACATTATTGTACAAATTAATACATAACAAGATGAGAAAAAAATTATTACTTTTAGCAGGAGCACTTTTGGCAGTGTTGCAAACGGCAAAGGCGTACGACTTCAGTGCAGTCGTGTCTTCGGGACAAACGCTTTATTTTAATATTATTTCAGATAGTCTACATACAGTAGCAGTTACATCTCCACTCTCGTCATACCCATATTATCCTATCGGATCTACCAAACCTTCCGGTGCTTTAGTTATCCCGGATACGGTGATGAATAATGGAGTAGCCTATAATGTTATTTCTATTGGAAATCATGCATTCGATAATTGTGGTATAACCTCCGTTGCTATTCCTAATGGTGTTAATTTTATTGGAGATTATGCTTTCTATTATTCTGTGGGTTTAAACTCCGTTAATATTCCTTACGGTGTTACTTATATTGGCAGTTATGCTTTTTCTCATACCGGTTTATCCGCCGTTACGATTCCCAATACTGTTAATTATATTGGAAGTCATGCGTTCGAAGCTTCCAATTTAACCTCTGTTACAATTCCTAATGGTATTATTACTATTGAGCCGTACACTTTTTATCAATGTTGGGAATTAACCTCCGTTACTATTCCCAACAGTGTTGTTTCTATTGGGAATTTTGCGTTTACTTATTGTGCCAAATTAGATTCTGTAACAATTCCTAACAATGTTGTTTCTATTGGAAATTCTGCATTTCGATACTGTCGGAGTTTTACTTCTGTAACAATTCCGGACAATGTTGCTTCTATTGGAGAATCTGCTTTTCGAGAGTGTTACGATATGACCTCTGTGTATATTTCTAACAGTCTTACTTCTATTGGAGAATCTGCCTTTAGGGATTGTTACAATTTAACTTCCGTTACTATTCCTAATGGTGTTACTTCTATTAGCAGTTATGTTTTTCAAGGGTGCTCTAGTATGACCTCTGCCACAATTCCTAATAGCGTTACTACTATTGGTACTTCTGCTTTTTGCGGTTGTAGTAGTTTGACATCCTTTACTATTCCTAGTGGTGTTACTTTTATTGGAGAATCAGCATTCTATGGTTGTATGTCTCTAGCTGCAATCAATATTCCAACGAATATTACAGCTGTTAGAAAAGCTACTTTTTCATATTGTACTTCTTTAACCTCCGTTGCTATCCCTAATAGTGTTACTTCTATTGGAGAATATGCTTTCAATGGATGTAGTAGTTTAACCGCCGTCAATATTCCAAATAATGTTACTGCTATTGAAAAAAATACTTTCTCAGGCTGTACTGCTTTAACCTCCATTGTCATTCCCAATAGAGTTGCTTTTATAGGAAATCAAGCTTTTTATAATTGTATCGGTTTGGATTCAATAGTTATTCCTAATAGCGTTAGAACTATTGGCAGATCTGCATTTGCCAATGATAGCAATCTTTCTTTTCTAGCAATAGGTAGTGGTGTTGCTGAAATTCAGGAATCTACATTCGAGAATTGCAACAGCTTAACTTCTATTACTATTCCCGGCAATGTTGCTAGTATACAAGATATAGCCTTTGCGGGGTGCAACAATCTATGCGAAGTTGTTTCTTTGGCATTTTATCCGCCTACTATTGGTTCGAGTGTATTTTCTTCCGATACTGCCATTCTCAGAGTTCCTTGTGGTAGTTCGTTTTTTTACAACGATGCTTCGTCCGGATGGAGAGAATACTTTGTGGATATTATCGAAGAAACATGCAGAAATATAACTATTACTGTTGTATCGGCAAACGATACAATGGGTACTGTAACGGGTGGTGGCGAATATTTAGAGAGGACAGAAGTTACGCTCACGGCTATTCCCAATGAGGGCTATCACTTTGTAAGGTGGAACGATGGCAAGACCAACAATCCTCGAAATATTATTGCAACAGAAGATGCTACTTATACAGCATATTTCGAAGAAAATGTAGCCATAGACAATGCCGACATGTTGAGCAACCTTGCTTTCTATCCCAATCCGACAAGCGATAACATTACCTTCAATCGCAATGATATTCAACGGGTAGAACTGTTGGATGTGATGGGAAGAGTTGTGGCTGTATTTGAGAATAGCAATGTTATAGACCTTTCTCACCTAAGCAAAGGATACTACACTATGCGTATAACCACTGCCGAAGGCATCGGCATTCGTAAGGTGGTACGCAATTAGTGTGTTAAATAATATCTGAAAAATAAGCACTGAAGAGACCATTTTGATGGTGTTGTCGGTGGTGTTTCTACTCTTCTTTTTCAAGATAGGATGTCTTTTCTTTCATGTCGGTACCGGCTCGATACTGCCGTTAGCCCTTGCCGTAGTGCTTTTAAGCAAAAAAAAGCACCTCAGAGGAGGATCTGAGGTGCATAAAATCAAAGAAGAAAGTTCTTATTTTTCGATACGTATACGAGCATCTACAGCCACTACAGCTTTAGGGGTACCCAACAATGGATTAAGGTCCATTTCTGCTATTTCGGGTGCAGCCATTACCAATGCACTTACACGTGCTATCTGTTCGGCATAGATGTCGATATTAACAGGTTCTTGTCCGCGAACTCCTTGTAGGATTTTATATCCACGAAGGTTGGCAAGCATTTCTTTTGCTTCGCCGGCAGTGATAGGTGCAAAGGCACTTTGTACGTCTTTAAGCACTTCGATGAATATACCACCCAATCCAAAGAATACTTGGTGTCCGAATTTTTCGTCGCGGATAGCACCGATGTATACTTCGGTACCATCTAGCATTGGGTACATTTCTACTGCGTAGGTGTCTTTGATAGCCATTAAGCGGTCGAATTCCGAAGCTACTGTTTCGATGTCTCTTACGTTTAGTGTTACACCACCAACATCTGATTTGTGTACAGGACCAACAACCTTCATTACCAATGGATAACCAACTTCGTTGGCAAAGTCGATAGCTTGTTGTTTTTGGTCTACCACACGAATTTGTTTTTGAGCTATACCTGCAGCGTCAAGCATTTCGTACATTTCGTCCGGTCCTATGTAACCATTTTCACATCCGTCAACAACCTTGCGTATGCGAGCTACATCAATCTTGGGCATTTCAACATTTTCAGGTTGTGGTTTTGGAGTGTGAACCACTTTTGCCAATGCATTGCCAAACACACATTCTTCGGGGAAATTGATACGATGTTTATTGTTAATAAAGTCAGCTATCTCATCTTTAACGTTGATGATAGATGGTAATATTGGGAATATAGGTTTTTTGCAAGTCTTCATCTTTTGGTCTAGCACTTCGTAAACGTCCCAGTTTGGGAACAATCCCGGACTACCAAAAATAACAGCCATTGCATCAATGTTGTCGAAATCGTTTTCGCAAGCATCTATAATATAACCAAGTTGTTCGGCAGTACCAGTAGCAAGGAAGTCTATTGGGTTTCCTACTGAAGAACCGGCAAATAATTTGCTCAACAATTCGTCGGCTTTAGGACCTTCGATATGTGGAACATCCAAACCATTATTTGAAAGTACGTCGGTAAGCATAACGGCAGGACCACCGGCGTGGGTAATAACGGCTATGTTTTTACCTTTTACTTCGGGGTGCATAAATATAGCACATACAGTGGTAAGTTCTTGACGGTTGTGACAACGAACTATACCGGCTTTGCGGAACAAAGCATCAACAGCTACATCACTAGTAGCTAAAGCTCCTGTATGTGAACTAGCTGCACGACTGCCGGCTGCACTACCACCCGATTTTATAGCTGCTATACGGCATCCCTTGTTGATAAGTGAGCGAGAGTGTTTCAACATCTTTTGAGGGTCGGAAATCTTTTCCATGTAAAGCATTATTACACGGCTACTCTTTTCAGGGTCGAAAGTGTTGTCCAAATGTTCCAATACATCTTCAATACCTGTTTGAGCCGAGTTTCCTACTGCCCATACACTGTTGAAAGTAAGACCATTGGTCATACCATATTCTTTAATAAACACAGCAGTGGCACCACTACCGGTTATAAAATCTACACCATGAGGGTCAAGAGTTGGGATAGGAGCATCGAAAGCACCACAGTAGTTAGTATTCAAGAAACCTGTACAGTTAGGTCCTATAAGTGTACCGCCTACACTGTTCACTGTGTCTACTATATGTTTTTCAATAGCAGCTCCTTCTGCATTTTCTTCAGAGAAACCTGCCGATAAGATAATGTATCCTTTAGTACCTTTTTCTTTTGCCAATACATCAACTGTAGATGGGCAGAACTTAGCAGCTATAGCCATTATAGCACAATCTACTTGAGGAAGGTCTTCAACCTTCTTGTAGCATTTTACGCCTTGTACTTCATCTTCTTTGGGGTTTACAGCATATACTGTACCTTTAAAATTGCTGTTTAGCAAGTTTTTCAATACTTTACCACCTGGTTTTTGAACATCGGCCGATGCTCCTACTACCACTATACTACGTGGGTTTAATAATTCCTTTGCTATCATATTGTATATGTTTTATTTATTGTCAAAAATATGTGCAAAGGTAGTTATTTTTTTTGATATAAACAACTATATTTTTATAATTGGCTATGATAGTGGTGAATAGAGGTGTGTAAAGGAAATAAAATATTAATAAATAACTGTATTTATCCATCGAATGACTTTAAATTTATACCCTATTGTCAATTGTTTTATGATAGGGTGTAACGAACTTGATGGTATACTGTCAAATCGGTGACGGTATATGGCCTCAAAAATCCATCGTGATGTAGATGAAATTTCCTCGCGATGAAAATCAAACTCCCTCGTGATGTAGACAAATCTGCCTCTCGAGGGAGTTTTTATTTTTTTTGTATATTGTTTTTTTGCTTTGTATATCAATAATTTATTCTTTTTGTATCTGCAAGGCCAAACGTCGAGCAATTTATTTTGGCAATGTTGTGTATTTATTTCTTTTTACGGGGCAATTTGGGAAACATTTTTCTAAATCTCACCAAAATAGTTGAGATATTATCGCCGGCAACCACAAGGGTTACAGCCACAATGATAAGTGTAAGCCCGCATACATCGCGAATACTCAATGTTTCGCCAAAAACGGTGATGCCAAAAAATATTGCCGTTACCGGTTCCAATACTCCAAGTATGGCAGTAGGTGTGGAGCCTATGTATTGTATGGCAAGGGTTGTACATACAAATGAAACCGTTGTAGTTAATACCGATAAGGCCAATATGTTTCCCCAC
>JAFWBF010000168.1 GCA_017507285.1 Bacteroidales bacterium
AAAAAATAATAATTTCGATCTTCACCGAGCCTATATACATAAGTTACCCCATTTTCCTTATACATAATCTCCTCCCCATCCGGGTCCACAAGTTTCACAGGATTCCAAGCACAATAAGCGTACGGCGACAAACCAGGATACTTATCCGCCATTGGATCCACACTTAACCAACCCGTCAAAATGTCCGAGTCATAATACCTAGCTCCGAAGTAGGAAAAGCCTGTCTCTGAGTCTCTTTCTTTCCCGGTAAAGGATGAAGGGTAATTGCTGTTTATATTTAGGTATATTTGGCTCATATTTTCTTGTTTTTGATGTGCAAAGTTACACAATTATTTCGATACAAAAGTTAAAAACCTTGCAAACGAGGAAATAATTTTTCCTTCCCGAGGGAAATGTATCTACATCACGATGGAGTTCAAACTACATCACGATGAAAATTCATCTGCATCCCGAGGAAATTTCGGGGGTATATACCGGCCGAAAATTGATGGTATACCATATATTCCAATTACACCCTATCGTGAATAGATTTATGATAGGGTATAAATAAATTGACAATAGGCTATCATATTTTTTTACTGCTACCGGAAAAAACTAAAGGCTGTTGCCCTCTCCTCTCTCAATTATTAACAGAAAAGGTGTATCTTTGCAAAACAAAAATATTTAGCTGATATATGACTAATGACAGTAGAATTAATGCATTGTATGGAATTTTGCTTGTGGCTGCCTTTGCAATAGTGGCTTTTTTTGTTGCCAAGATAGAGGTGGTGCAGCGCCTATCGCTAAGTCCGCTTATAGTGGGCTTGTTGTTGGGGATGGTTTATGCCAACACTTTTCGTAAGCGGTTGCCCGAAAGTTGGGCGCCGGGGCTTAAGTTTTGTTCCAAGCAGGTGCTTAGGTTTGGAATTGTTTTGTATGGTTTCAGGCTCACCTTTCAGCAGGTTTTGCAAGTGGGTTTGCCTGCTATTGTGGTTGACTGTGTGGTGGTATGTGGTACCTTGTTGTTGGGTATTGTTGTTGGGAAGTTGTTGCGGATGGATAGTGCTACCACCCTTTTGACCTCGACGGGCAGCGCTATATGTGGAGCGGCGGCGGTGTTGGGTGCCGAGCCTATAGTGCAGGCTGCTCCTCACAAAACCACGGTGGCGGTAACCACGGTGGTGATATTTGGCACACTTTCGATGTTTTTGTATCCTACAATGTATAGGGTAGGGGTGTTTGATTTGGACGCAAGGTCAATGGCTATCTATACCGGTAGCACACTCCACGAGGTGGCCCATGTGGTAGGTGCCGGCAATGGCATGGACCCACAGGGAAGCGCAGGTATAGCCGATACGGCCACTATTACCAAGATGATACGTGTGATATTGCTGGCACCGGTGCTGCTGGTGATGAGCATGCTGCTTTCGGCCAAAGGCACCGATAGGTCGAAAACCAAAATATCCGTTCCATGGTTTGCTCTATTGTTTTTGGCTGTTATAGGCCTCAATTCGCTGCTTAGGCTATGGGTGCCCGTTGGGGTAATGGATTCGGTAGCATCGGCAATAAATATTTTCGATACTTTTTTGCTTACGATGGCAATGACAGCATTGGGTGCCGATACGGCTTTTGACAAGTTTAGACAAGCAGGAGCAAAACCTTTCTACCTGGCTGGCATACTCTATGTGTGGCTTGTGGGCGGAGGTTATCTGATGGCCAAATACCTTGTGCCACTGATATAAACAGGATGTTGACACCGGACAATAAAAGAAACATAATAAATAAACGGCAAAGATGTCGAAATAAATTCGTACCTTTGCAAAATCAAAATATAGACAAATGACAAATATATTGGATTTACAAAACATTGCGACACAAGTTCGTAGAGATATTGTGAGAATGACAAATGCCGTAAATTCCGGACATCCGGGTGGCTCGTTGGGCTGTACAGAGTTTATGACAGCTTTATTTTTCGACATCATGGAACACAATCCTGCCGATTTTGCTATGGAAGGAAAGAACTCGGATATGTTCTTTTTGTCGAACGGACACATCACACCGGTGCTGTATAGCGTAATGGCACGTAGGGGGTATTTTCCTGTTGAGGAATTGAAAACTTTCCGTGTTTTTGGTACCCGTCTTCAAGGTCACCCCTCCACCGCTCATGGTTTGCCGGGAATACGCATGGCATCTGGTTCGTTGGGACAAGGCCTTTCGGTGGCTATAGGTGCTGCTTTGGCCAAAAAGATGGATGGCGACAATAAGCTTGTTTACACCCTTCATGGTGATGGAGAGTTGGAAGAAGGCCAAATATGGGAAGCTGCTATGTATGCAGGTGCCAAGAAGGTGGATAACCTTATTGCAACTATAGACTGCAACGGCCAACAGATAGATGGTACTACCGACGAGGTATTGGCACTTGGCGATTTGAAAGCCAAATGGGAAGCCTTTGGTTGGACTGTGGTAGGATGCGAAAATGGTAACGACATGAAGCAAATGGTTGATGCCCTTACATTGGCCAAAACCCTTAGCGGAAAAGGAAAACCGGTGGTTGTGCTGATGAAAACCGAAATGGGATATGGTGTAGACTTTATGCAAGGTACCAACAAGTACCACGGTGTGGCTCCAAGCAACGACGAGTTGGAACGTGCACTGGCACAGCTGAACGAAACATTGGGCGACTATTAATAAAAACACTAGGTAATTATGAGGTTGGCCAAGAGGGTATGGATGCTGTGTGTATGTTTTGTGTGTGTCCACTGCGGATTGATGGCACAAAAGAAAGGGACCGAAACGGGCGTTTCGGACAAGACCCGTGTGCTAATCATATTGGACTGCTCCAACAGTATGTGGGACAAATGGCAGAGCGATTCGAAGATAAAGGTAACACAGACGGTGCTATTGAAATTTTTGGACAGCATAAGCCATCAAAACGAAATAGATGTGGCATTGAGAGTGTTTGGCCATCTTAATAAAAACTCCTACGCTACGCGTTTGGAGGTGCCTTTCGAGAACGATAATATATATAAGCTGCGTAGCAAAATAAAGACTCTTGTTCCGCAAGGCGGTTGTGAAGCTGCCTCGGCTTTGTCCAGCTCGTTGAATGATTTTCCTGCTGCAGGAAAATCGAGAAACATAATACTCATCATCACCGATGGTATGGACGACTGCGAGGGGACGATATGCGAGGTGGCAAAGCAGGTGCAGAACAGCGGCGTTATAGTGAAGACCTTTGTGCTGGGTATAGGCGATAGGGAAAACTTTCAAAGCAACATTAATTGTGCAGGAAAGTTTATACATGTTCCGCAGGAAGAGCAATACACCCAGTCGTTATACGACATATTTACTCTTTCGGAAGAAAAAGCTGCTGTGCGTGTGCAGGTAAAAGATTTTTCGGGTATGAGCTATGAGACCTCGATGCCTATAGTATTTTATGATGCTCAGACGGGGGTGGCTAAACATCAGATGATATATTCGCCTGCCGGCAAAGAGGGCGATGACATAATTACTATTGACCCATTGGTGTCGTACAACATAAAGGCTTATACCAATCCGCCGATGCTGAAAACCAACATATCATTTGATTACAATAAAACCAACAATTTGGTTTATGAGGTGGAACAAGGTTTTTTGAATGTAAGCTACGAGGCTAAACGAACAACCTATCAGGTGCCGGAATATCCCATTGTGGTATGCAAGCATGGCGAAAAGGACATTGTGAACATCCAAAAGATAAACGAGAAAGTGCCTTATCAGGCCGGTAGTTATGATATAGTGATACTTTCGACACCGCATATAGAACTTAATGATGTGGCCATTCAGCATGTGTCGAATACGGATTTGGCTATTCCTACACCGGGAGCGGCAAACATTGTGAAGCCAAAAGCTATAATGCAGGGTACCCTCTTTGGTATAGATGGCGACGATTGGAAATATGTTTGCAACCTGGATTCGGGCAAGGTGTCGGAGCGTATACTGCTCATGCCGGGCGAATATGTGGTGGTGCTGAAACCTGTAAATGCAGCCTCAAATGGGCCTACGAAGGTGCAGAAGTTTAGGATAGATGCAGGGCTTACAACTACGGTACAGATAAAGTAGGTTGGGCGAAGGGCAATAAGAAAAAAATGATTGTTGAATAAAGTAAAAACAGATTATACATGAAAACTTACGAAAATAAGAAAATGAAAGATCTTCGTAGCGGTTTTGGCGAGGGCTTGGTTGATGCCGGAGCACAAAATCACGAAGTAGTAGCATTGTCGGCTGATGTTACGGGATCGGTAAAGATGGATGGCTTTGCAAAGGCTTATCCCGAACGTTTTATCCAATGTGGTATTGCCGAAGCCAATATGGTTGGTATTGCTGCCGGTCTTTCGTTGTCGGGAAAAATTCCATTTGTAGGTGGGTTTGCCGAATTTGTTACAGGTCGTGTTTATGACCAGATACGTCAGGTGGTGGCATACTCCAACAAAAATGTAAAAATATGTGGCTCGCACGCCGGTGTAACATTGGGCGAAGATGGTGCCACACACCAAACCATGGAGGATATTGCACTGATGAAGGCATTGCCAAACATGACGGTGCTGGTGCCATGTGATGCCAACCAAACACACGCTGCCACCGTTGCTGCTATGCGTCATAATGGTCCTGTATATTTGAGATTTGGTCGCCCAAAAATGCCAAACTTTACCGACGAGAACCAGGAGTTTGTGATTGGGAAAGCACAGATGCTTAACGAGGGCAAGGACGTGTCTATAATAGCAACCGGCCATTTGGTATGGGAAGCGTTGGAAGCTGCCAAAGCATTGGAAGCCGAAGGTATATTGGCCGAGGTGATAAATATACATACCATTAAACCATTGGATACCGAAGCGATAATAAAATCGGCCAAGAAAACAGGTGCCGTGGTTACTTGCGAAGAGCATTTGTTCAACGGTGGATTGGGCGACAGTGTGGCTCAAACCTTGGCTTTGAACTGCCCTACTCCAATGGAATATGTGGCTGTTGATGACAAGTTTGGCGAATCGGGAACTCCCGAGCAAATGCTTGTAAACTATCATTTGAAGGCAGTGGATATCGTTGGAAAGGTAAAGGCTGTGTTGGTTCGTAAGAAATAAATTATGCCTATTTGCTGTAATTTTTTGATATAGAGGAAGTGGTTGCCCACCCTCCCTAGGGTGAGGGCAATACTTCCTTGTTTTTTATAATGAGATAAATCGATTGTGAAACACAGATGGAAGTAAATGATTGTTTTCAGTTGGGGAAAATAACTAAACCTTTTGGTTATAAAGGTGAGGTGGTTTTCTTTTTGGATGTTGACGACCCTTCCGACTATGCCGACTTGGATTCGGTGTTTGTAGAAATAGGGGGGAAGCTGTTGCCATATTTCATCGAGGAGATAAACATAAAGGGCAATAAGGCAGTGGTACGGTTTGAAGATCTTACGGCCGAAGAGTCGGGAAAGTTGGTAGGAAAAAATCTTTTTTTGCCACTGTCGGTTCTGCCAAAGCTTACAGGAAAGAAATTTTATTTTCACGAGATTATAAATTTTGCTGTTGTTGATGCAGAGAAGGGTAATATAGGAAACATAGCTTCCGTTATAGACTATCCTGCACAGCCACTGTTTCAGATAATGAAGGGCGAAACGGAAATACTTATCCCCATCCGCGACCAGATTATAGACAAAGTGGACAGGGACAACAAAACAATATACATATCGGCACCCGAAGGATTGATAGATATTTATTTGCAATAGGCATTGACGATGCAATAATAGGATGTGTTTTGCGTTATTGAACCAATTGAGAAAAAAAGAAAAATATATACATATATGAAGAAGCTTATACTTATACGTCACGGAGAAAGTGAATGGAACAAACTTAATTTGTTTACCGGTTGGACCGATGTTGATCTTACCGAGAATGGATGCAAAGAGGCTTTCGAGGCCGGAAAACTATTGAAGGCCGAAGGTTACAAACCGGAATTGTGCTTTACATCATATCTGAAAAGAGCCGTAAAAACATTGAACAATGTGTTGGATGCCATGAATATGGATTACCTTCCGGTAGAGAAAAGTTGGCGATTGAACGAGAAGAGCTATGGAGCTATCCAAGGGTTGAACAAAGCCGAAACAGCTGCTAAGTATGGCGACGACCAAGTGCTTTTGTGGCGTAGGTCGTTTGATGTGCAACCTCCTGCTTTGGATATGCACGACCAAAGAAGTCCACGCATGGACCCTCGTTACAACGAGCTTACTGATGAGCAAGTGCCTCTAACAGAATCGTTGAAAGATACAATAGAACGTCTTATGCCATACTACAAGGATGTTATACTGAAGGCCCTTGGCAAACATGACGAAATTATGATTGTGGCTCATGGTAATAGTCTTAGAGGTATTGTGAAAGAGCTAAGAGGTATGACCAATGAAGAAATCATAAAATTCAACATACCTACTGCAGTGCCATACATATTTGAGTTTGACGATAATATGAAACTTGTAAAAGAGTTTTTCCTAGGCGATGCCGATGAAATAGCAAAAAAGATGCAAAGTGTGGCCAACCAAGGTAAAGCAAAATAAGATAATAGAATGATTATATAGTTAAGGTATAGCCATATTGGTTATACCTTATTTTTGTTTTTAATGACCAATACAAAATATATTTCGATAAAAATAAAATATCCTATTTTTTTTGGGTGAAAACATATTAATAACGCTATTTTTTCTTATCTTTGCAAAGCAAAGAAGATATAGGAAGGGGTTCCTATGAAGGTCTTTAAATAGGTGATAGATAGAATGATATAAATATTATCGAATGTTTTTTTTATATTTAAATACATAGTAATTATGAGAGAAAAAACTACAAACAAGGGACTAAGTTGTCGTTTGAAAGTGATTGCACTAACATTTTTTTGTTCTTTATTATCGTTGCAAGCTATATCGCAAGACTATGGAAAGATAACTGCTCGTGAAGAATCGAAAAACTCCGATTACAGAACTAAAGCATTAAGCATAATAAAGAATGATGTGAAAAACAGTCAGGAAGCACTTAATCGCAAGGCCGAGCGTATGCTTCTAAGCCTCCCTTTGGAGCAGAAACTTTACGACGAAGGTAAGGTGGCAATAAAATCGGAGATTGTGTATGACACACTTGATGATGGTAAGGTAGAGATGAATTACCTTTATGAAATATCGTATAATTGTGTAAATCCTAATAGTGATTCGGACGATTATCCTTCGGGTACATATAACTATTCGGAGTCGAACTCGTGCCGTGCTATATGCAATCTTACTAAACGTTTTTTGGACGAAGATTGTAAAAACTTCTTTCCTGCCGGAAAAGATATAGACATCCTTATTACAAGCACCACCGATGCTCAAGCTATAGCAGGTATACAATATAAAGGGGAATACGGCGACTTTAGGTATACAGCTGTAAAGTTTGACAACAACGTAAACCGTCTTACTTTGTTTACAAATGATATTGTTACTACCAATGCTGAATTGGCTTTTTTGAGAGCACAAAGCGTTAAGGACTTTCTTCAAAAATCGGTAGATGTGTTGAAAGAAACAAATAATAAGTATGACATGGAAACATGGCAGATAGAACAAGTGGGAAGCCATTTTCGTAGAAGTTCTATAAGAATACTTGTGCATAATCCATTCGAAGAAAGAATAGAAAGAATGGTTCAAAACATGCAAGCTACCGATACCGATATAGATATAAATATACCGGAACTAGCCGATGACAATAAAGATGCTTTTGTGTTGATAATAGCAAATGAAAAATATAGATATTCATTTCCTCCTGTTCCGTATGCCGGAAATGACAGCCGAGTATTTCGCGAATACTGTATGAAGATATTGGGAGTACCCGAACGTCATATCCGTATTTTGGAAAATCCTACAAAAGAAGAGATACAAACCGAAGGCTTGGACTGGGTAAAGGATTTGATGAAAGTAACAAAGGGCGCCGGAAATTTGATAATATATTATACCGGCTACGGTATAGTGGACTACGAGAATATGCCATACCTAATACCTGCCAATGCAAAATACCTAACATCAACAAAGTGGGGCAAGGCCAAAGCCGAAGAAAAGGAGTCAACACCTCTGACAAAAAAAGAAGTAAAACGCTTTTTGGAAGGAGACTGTATATCGCTAGAATCGATATGCACACAGTTTGATAGAATACCGATGAACTCGTTTACGATATTTTGCGATGCCGGATTTGATGGACGTTTGAGAGATGGAAGTACACTATTTACATATCCGCACAATACCGGAAAGACCAAAGGTATGAAACTGAGAGGTAATGCTGTGATATTCTGTGCTGCCGATTTTACTGAAACTGTTTATGGTTTTGAGGATAAACAACATGGTTTCTTTACATATTACTTGCTGAAAACTTTGCGTGAAAATATGGGCGACATTGAATTGGGGCAACTGTTTGATGAGATAAGGGATGCCGTATCGTTTGAGTCGTCGTTGCAAGGAAAGCAGCAAATACCAACCATAATATTTGGAGGTAAGGTAAAAGACACTTGGCAAAAAAATAAATTGAAATAATGTTTTTCTATATCATATTTATAAAAGGCTTTCTCCTACATGTATGCGAGAAAGCCTTTTATGTTTTGGAAAAAAGGGGTGAATATGGCAGAAAAATATGTTGTATGTTGTTCAAATAAAAAAAGAAGCTACTTTGTTGTGTAGCCTCTTTTTTAGGTTGGTATAGAAACCAAGTTTGATGTATTTTTGTTTGATAGTGAAATAATACAAACATCAATTTGAAAATACACAGATTGTCTTTTTTTCTCTCTTGTTGTATTATTACTTGCTGTAGTCTGTTTTTTTGAAAAAGTTTACAGCATAAAATGCCACAAACAGAAGAGTCATCATTATATCGCCCATGCCTATATAAGCTTTTCCAAGCATAGCAGTCATAAGCAGTACCAATAGTTGAGCCAAGGTATAAACATGGAAACCTGTTTTTCGCATCTTCCACATCATTATTACGCCTACAAGAGATGCGATGTACAATATAGTAGTAATTATATAATAATACGAAGGTATTTCCATAAAACGTTCCATAGTCTCGGCCATCATTGCCGGGTCTATTCCCATCGTGTCGGAATACATTGTACTGATTTTCTCAGTAAGTTGTGCGCTGTCGCCGTTTTCCATCATGGTGCCAAATACCGAACGGGTAAAAGCCGACATTAAACTCATCAATATACTCCATCCCGAACCTATCATACTAAGGATTAGTACAAATGTTAAGGCGCCGGGACGTTTTGGAGTGGGGTTGAACGTTTCTTCGTTCTGTTCCATACCTGGTTCTTTTACTTCGTAAACATCGTTGTAGCCGAGTTCTTTCTTTTCTTCGTTTTCCATATAAATTATAATGTTGTATGATTTAAAATAAGTTTATTCTATCATTCCTATTTTCTTTAGCTCTATGGCCATTTCTTGTTGAAGTTTTATGGCTTCGTGGCGTGCACGTTCGGCGAAATCTTTATCCTTCGATGCGTAGATTATGCCTCGAGACGAGTTTACCAATAGTCCGCATTCGGGAGTGATGCCGTATTTGCAAACCTCTTGCAAGCTGCCTCCTTGAGCCCCAACGCCGGGTACCAATAGGAAACTATCGGGAACTATTGTGCGTATTTGGCTAAGCATGTCGGCTTTTGTGGCACCTACCACATACATCATATTTTCCAGAGTACCCCACTGTTTGGATGTTTCCAATACTGTTTCGAAAAGTTTTTTGCCGGTTTCTTTGTTTTCCATAAATTGAAAATCGAAAGCACCTTTGTTGGAAGTCAAAGCAAGTAGGATAACCCATTTGCCATCGTAGGCAGTAAAAGGCACCACCGAATCTTCGCCCATATAAGGAGCAATGGTCAAAGAGTCGAAATTGAAATCACCGGCCGAATCCAAGAATGCTTTGGCGTATTGCTGCGATGTGTTTCCAATATCGCCACGTTTGGCATCGGCAATGGTAAATACTTTGGTGCTGTTGTTGTTCAAATAATCCATTGTTTTCTTTAGAGATAGCAGACCACTTATCCCCATCGATTCGTAGAAAGCCAAATTGGGTTTGTATGCAACAGCAATATCTATTGTTGCATCAATGATGGCTTTGTTAAAAGCAAAAATAGGATCCTCTTCGGACAACAGATGTTCGGGAATCTTTTTCAAATCGGTATCTAAGCCTACACACAGAAAGGATTGTTTGGCTTTTATAATTTCTATAAGTTCTTTGCGTGTCATATATATATGTTCTTTATTTTGTTTTATTTTACAATGATTTTCTTTGTTGCTGTTCCTTCTTTGGTATATATCTTGGCCCAATAAAGTCCGGCTTTTTGGCCCGACATACGTATGCTACAGTTGGGTGCAGTAGGGGTACATTGATAAACTAATCGACTTTCTATATTATAAACCTCAACAGTGGTTATGTTTTGACGGCAGGCGATATTTACAACGTCGGTAGTAGGGTTGGGATATACCGCTGTTTCGATCTCTGGCAAAGCATCTATTCCAACATTGGTAGGCATTTGCCCTGTAAAGAATTTCATTATCTCTTCGGCATAGCCTATATCATATTGTTCGGAACTTGCATACCAGTCGTGTTCACCGTTTATTACCTTGATGAAAGCTACACGGGAGTTGCCACCACTATAGTCGTAGCGTTCGAAGGTAAAGCCGTCGTCTTTGGTGTCGTTGTACACACATCTACGAGGCGTTTCGTTGCATTCGTTGAAGCTACGCCAATATTCAACGGTTTGCTCGGCGCTAAGACCGATGTTGAAACTGCCAAAGGGGTCGAGCGAAAAATTGGCTCCATCATAAGTAACCACATCATCGGATGTTCCATGTATATGCATCACATCAACGTTGGTCTCGGGCATACGATTGGAAATGGCAGTAGCTATGGTTCCGCTTACAGATACGATGGCACTGATTTTGCTACTATGGTCGATGGCTATGCGTTGAGCCATAAAACCACCCATAGATATTCCGGAAAAGAAAACACTGTCTGGATGAATGTTGTAACGAACTTTCATCGTGTCTAACAAAGCCATAAGAAAACCACAATCATCCACATTTTCGTTCGGAGCAATGGTTAAACCCATTACCGAAACCACCATACCTGCATTCCACATGCCTCCGAGGCTAAAGGTTTGACCCAACATTTGAACTTCGGCTTCCAAAGCCTGTGGTACTACTATTATCCAACCTTGTTGGTCTATAAAAGGAAGCATGCCAGAAAGTTCTATTTTGTTTTGCATGCTATCACGAAGGCCATGAAGCATAAAAAGTATGCCTGTAGGTTGCGAAGCATCGTAGCTATCGGGAACATACTCGATGTATTCACGAGAAATACTATCC
>JAFWBF010000023.1 GCA_017507285.1 Bacteroidales bacterium
AAGCCAAACTCTTTGTGGCTCCTATGCAGATAGGTACGGGATTGCAAAACAAATTGTTGGAAGCAATGGCTATGAAATTGCCGTGCATTACATCTACGTTGGCAAACAATGCTCTATGTGCCAACGAGCAAACACAGGTGGCCATAGCACATACGCCGCAAGAGTATGCCGATAAGATACTGCAACTATTGACCGATAGTGATAAGGCTGCCACATTGGCCCGAAATGGCTACGACTATGTGTTGGCTAAATATACCTGGGATACATACACTGCCGAATTGGAGCAGATTTTGAATAGCGTAAGAATTAAAAACTAATGAATAAAATAATAAACTAAACTATATTATTTATGACACCGAAAGAATTGGGATATTATTTTCCTGCAGAATGGGTTAAGCATGAGGCTACATGGCTTAATTATCCTCATAACGAAAATTCATGGCCGGGAAAAATAAATACTGTATATCCGGCATATCATACTTTTATAAAGTTGCTTGCGGATGTAGAGATTGTGCATATCAATGTCATGAACGAGGATATTAAAAACACTGTAACTTCGTCATTATTGGAGCTGGGTACAAATATGCAAAACATCAAGTTTCATGTGTTTTTGAATAATGATGCATGGGCACGTGATTGTGGTCCGGCGTTCTTGTTAAACCGCAATGACAAAACAAAGAAGGCCATAGTAAATTGGGAATACAATGCATGGGGTGGAAAATATCCTTGTGATTTGGATAATAATATACCTAACCTTGTGGCAGAATACTTGGAGCTTCCGGTATTCGAACCCGGTATTGTTATGGAAGGTGGTTCGGTTGACTTCAATGGTGTGGGCGACCTTTTGACAACAAAGGCTTGCTTGCTAAACGAAAATAGAAATCCTCAGCTTACACAAAAACAGATCGAAGATAAACTTTGTGCTTATTATGGTGTAGAAAATATAATATGGTTGGGTGATGGTATTGATGGTGATGATACCGACGGACATATAGATGATTTATCACGCTTTGTGAACGAAGATACTATAGTTACGGCTGTGGAAACCAACGAAGATGATGAGAACTATATTCCTTTGAAAGAGAATTTGGCAATGTTGAATAAGGTGCGTTTGCTTTCGGGAAAACAACCAAATGTGGTTGAACTGCCTATGCCGGACCCTGTTATTTGGGAAGAGCAACGTTTGCCTGCATCGTATGCCAACTTTTATATAGCCAACAATACAATAATAATGCCTGTGTATAAGTGCGATAACGACAATAAAGCATACTATACTTTGGAAGAGTGTTTTAAGGACTATACCATCCATGCAATAGATAGTACCGATATTATTTGGGGATTGGGTAGTTTCCACTGCTTGTCGCAACAAGAACCTGCTTTGATTTCCGAATAAATATAGAATTGGCAATACATAATAAATTAATATAAGGCTTGTACTAATAGATAAGATTGTAGTAGTACGTGGTAATATTATGACTATGAGAGTTTCAATTATTAATATTGGTGATGAATTGTTGATCGGTCAGGTTGTGAATACCAATGCTTCATGGATGTCGCAGCAGTTTGTTGCAAACGGTATGGATGTTGCAAAAGTCTATGTAATATCAGACGACAAGCATGAAATTAAAGAAACTTTGGAGTTGGCATTGCAGTTGACTGATGCGGTAGTTGTTACGGGTGGTTTAGGGCCTACCAAAGACGATATTACAAAGAAGACTTTGTGCGAGTTTTTTGATACTGATATGGTAGAAGATCAAGCCACTTTTGAAGTCATATCTTCGATATTTAAGAAAAGAGGATATCCGATGACAGATACAAATCGTCAGCAGGCGTTGGTGCCACGATGTTGTAAAGTGTTGTTGAACAAAAGAGGTACAGCACCGGGAATGTGGTTTGAGAAGAATGGAAAGGTGGTAGTGTCGTTGCCGGGAGTGCCATTTGAGATGCAATATCTTATAGACGAGGAGGTGATTCCGCGTATGCTCGACTATTTCGAGGTAGGTTTCATAATGCACAAGAACCTTCTTTTTCATGGTATAGGAGAATCATTCTTGTCTGACAAGATAGAAAGTTGGGAACTCGCCTTGCCACCAACCATCAAACTAGCCTATCTTCCCAAAGCGGGATTGTTGCGTTTGAGGCTTACAGGACGTAGTTCGGACAAAGAACGTTTGGAACAAGATATCAATACTTCGGTAAAAGGTTTATATGCTTTGGTTGGCGACTATATATTAGGCGAGGATGCCGAGTCGTTGGCCGAACTTGTGGCTTTGCGTATGAAGCAATGTTCCAAAACATTATCGGTAGCCGAAAGTTGTTCGGGTGGGGCCATAGCATCAAGTATCACTTCGATGGCGGGTGCTTCGGAATATTTCAAAGGTGGGGTAGTGGCGTATTCCAACGAGGTTAAGCATTCAATTTTGGGAGTGCAAGAATGTACGTTGGGCCAATATGGAGCAGTAAGCGAAGAAACTGTGAAAGAAATGGTTTGTGGAACCATGCGAAAAATGAATACCGATTATGCTGTTGCTACAACGGGTATAGCAGGTCCCGGAGGGGGAACGGACGAAAAACCTGTAGGCACTGTATGGATAGCAGTAGCTTCGAAAACTGAAATACACACCCAAAAAATGTCATTTGGAGATGACAGACTAAGAACAATAGAAAGAACCGTAAATCAAACATTTGCTAATTTATTAAGATTGTTGAATAAAGAGTTATGTGGAAGATAATTACAAGTCCGTATGTAGTATCAGTATTTATGCTTGTACTATCCAATTTTTTTATGACGTATGCCTGGTATGGGCATCTAAAAAATATGTCAAACAAGGCTTGGTATGTCGCAGCTATTGCAAGTTGGCTGATAGCTTTTTTTGAGTATATGATACAAGTGCCTGCAAATAGGTTGGGCTATACTGTATATACTTTGCCACAATTGAAGATAATTCAGGAAGTAATATCGCTCTCGGTTTTCATTCCTTTTGCTATGATTGTAATGAATCAACCGTTCAAAACAAATTATATTTGGGCGTGTTTATGTTTGGTAGGAGCGGTATATTTCATGTTTAAAAACTAACAAAACAGGTAAAATATACAATTTATTTGTTTGTTATATTGCATTGATATATAAATGAATAATATCATTGTATGAAATTTTGATAGATATAAAATATATTATATGCTTTCTATTTCATAATAATTTTGTATCTTTGCAGTCGCAAAAAGATTTATTAGTAGTAAAATAATATATAGATATAGAGATGAAAAAAGTATATTTTTCGTTATTATTCGGATTGGTTTGTTCGGTTGTTTTTGCACAAAACATAAGACCATTGTACGATCAGTTTTCCAATTCGTGGGGGTATGTAAACAAATCCAACATGTGGGTGTTGTCGCCTGCATACGAGGCAGCAGGAGATTTTACTTCAGAAGGTAAAAAATCTGTTGCTCCTGTAATGTTGAAAAAGCGTTGGGGTGCCATAGATTTGAATGGCAATATAGTGGTAGAGCCCATATTCGAGTTTAGCAGCCAAGCTGTAGAAGCCTATCACCAGCAAACCTTAGAGTTGGGTCAAGTAAATACATGGGTTTTGATGCTTAAGGATTTAGAAACCGGAAAATATGGTTTTGTAAACTGTAAGGGACAGTGGGTAATAAAACCACAATTTGATGTAGCAACCGATTTTACCGATTATTCCTACAAACGTTATTCTACTGTTCAAAAAGATGATCGTTGGGGATGTGTAAGCGACAAAGGTGAGATTGTAGTAAAAATGATATTCGAAACCCAAGACCAAGCCACAGATGCCGGCTATCAATGGCATAAGAATGAGCCTCTAGGAGTATGGTTATATCCTGCCCGTGACAAGGAAGGAACCTGGGGATATGTAAACTACAAAGGTGAATGGGCTATAAAACCAATTTTTGAACATGCTCAAGAGTTTGTAGGTAACAGATATAATCGCTGTGCTGTGGTGAAGATAGATGGTTCGTGGGGTTGTGTCGACGACAGGGGTAAATATGTGGTAGACCCAAAATTCCCATACGCAGGACAGGCTGTTAGAGCCGGTTTCGATTGGAGAAAAAGCAAATAATGTATAGAAAATAGTATTTTGAAAAATAATTGTTGGGGGCGATAGTGATATCGCCCTTTTTTAGATTATTTCTATTGATTAACGATAAAAAGATGAAAAAAATAAGTATTATACTGGTTGCCATATCACTCTCTGTGTGGTTAGGGGCTTGTAAGGCCAAGAATGAGAAACGGGTAGAAAATGCTCCTGTTGTAGCTGCCTATCTTGTGCATGATAGCGATGTGGTTCCCGATTTGAGATGGGTAACTCAGATAAACTATGCTTTTGGCTTGGTGGATCAAAACACTTTTGATAAGATAATTATACTCAACGAAAAACGTTTTGAACAAATTGCCTCTCTAAAACAAACAAATCCCGATATAAAAATATTGCTATCACTTGGAGGATGGGGTGCCGGCGGTTTTAGCGAGATGGCAGCCGATAGTAGCAAGCGTAGGCAATTTGCTAATGATTGTAAACGTATTGTGGACAAATATCAGATAGATGGAATAGATGTTGATTGGGAATATCCATCAAGTGATGAGGCCGGTATATCGGCCACTCCTAATGATATAGATAATTTCACGCTCCTGATAAAGGATATACGTGAGGCTATAGGTAACAACAAAATGCTTACAATAGCCACTATTGCTGATGCTTTGTATGTGGATTTTCCTGCTGTTATTGATTATTTGGATATGGTGAATATAATGGCCTACGATGTAGCACGTCCTCCCTATCATCATTCGCCTCTTTATCGTTCTTCTCATGCAGGGCGTATAACTACCAATGAGGCTGTGTATGCCCACATAAAGGCGGGAGTACCTGCCGAAAAGCTGGTGTTGGGAATACCTTTGTACGGCCACGGGATAGATAGTTTGCCGGATTATACTTATTATGCCGATATATTGAAACTTGAAAACTATACTTTCCATTGGGACGATACTGCCAAGGTGCCTTATATGACCGATAGCGAAGGAAAATTTGTGCTATGCTACGAAGATACAAATTCGGTAAGAATAAAATGCAACTATATAAAAGATAAGAATTTGAGAGGAATAATGTATTGGGAATATACATTAGATGCACCGCATCTGCCACTGATAAAGACAATATACAACACAATGAATCAAGCTGATGAATAACAACGATTTTAGAGCATTACAAACTATACAGGTAGGGGATAAGAAGTTTAAATTATATCTTTCCAAGGCAGAGATACATCAAATAGTTTCGCAGTTGGCCAAACGTATAAGCAATGATTTGAGGGACGAAAACCCTTTGTTTTTGGCTGTACTAAATGGTAGCTTTATATTTGTGGCAGACCTTATGCGTGAACTGGATTTTGATGCCGAAATATCTTTTGTAAAGATGTCGTCCTACCTCGGAACTAAATCTACAGGCAATGTAGAGCAGCTGATAGGGATAAACGAAAGTATCGAAAACAGAACAATAGTGGTACTCGAAGATATAATAGACACCGGTATTTCGATGGAGGCAATGCTACAACAACTGAAAACTTATAACCCCAAGAGCATACACCTATGTACACTTTTGTTTAAGCCGGGCAAGTTTGTAAAAAACTATCATATACGATATATAGGTAAGGAAATTGACGACGATTTTATTGTAGGTTATGGCTTGGATTATGATGGAAAGGGACGCAAATATAGCCAAATATATACTATATGCCAATAGGAGGTTGAAAAATATTTGCAATAGTTCGGTATTGAATACTAGCTTGTTGGGAAATAAATCAACAGGGTGTTGGCGAAAAATTTTGCAGACTCGGAAAAAAGTCGTACTTTTGCAAACTCAAAGAGTAAAAGAATTTAGTAATCAAATCGTTTAAAAAACCATAGTTTAAAACGGCAAAAAATTAAATAGAACAATGAAAAAAGGTATTCATCCAGAAAATTACAGATTGGTAGTATTCAAAGACATGTCTAACGATACAATGGTATTGACAAGAAGTTGTGCCAACACAAAAGAAACTGTTGTTTATACAGATGGTAACGAATATCCGGTGGTAAAATTGGAAATCTCCAATACTTCACACCCTTTCTTTACCGGCAAATTGAAGTTGGTTGACACCGCAGGACGTGTTGATAAGTTTATGAACAAGTATAAAAAAACATATAAACGCTAAAAAGGTAATTTGTTTTAGATTTTAAATGTTTGGGAGCTCCTTGCAATGCAGGGAGCTTTTTTTATGTGTATGCTGCCAAGGGGGTAAACACAAGGCTTTGCCAAAGACAACTTCCCAAAACTGCATCTTAAGACTAAATGGTTATATCCGGATGCGAAATTTAAGCCTGCCCCATACTTGTTTTCGTTTTATATATTCCTGATTTTCTGTCTTTTTTTTCCTTTCGGATTGCAAAAGTAAACTAATATTTCGACATGGCAAAGAAAAACGCAAATTAATTTTCAATATACTGATATATAGAGTACTATTTTTTGGTTTTTGACCAAAATATTGTAGATATTTATAAAATAAGATTGAACTTTTGTGCTTTTTGGATGTTTTTTCTTTTCTGTTCGAAAATGTTTTCAAACAAAATAATGGCATCGATATATGTACTTTCTATCATTCGGGCATATATTTGTGTGGTTTTTACATTGCTATGCCCGCATAGTTTTGATACTACATAGATGTTTATTCCGGCTGCGATGGATAGGGTAACAAAACTGATTCGTGACACATGGAAAGTAATATGTTTGTCTATTCCTGCACGTTTTGCCCATGCTTTTAAATCGGTGGCAATGGTGGTTCGGGAGTGGAGTATAAACACATTTTCGCCTTTCGATAGCTTCTTGTTTTGCACCAAGGCAAGTATTTTCAAGGCTTGTTTGCTGAGAGGTATGCGCACTTCGGTGCCTGTTTTTACTTGAATTTTTACCAACATATATATATTGTTGCACCGCCTAATGTCGGTCCACTTAAGAGTTTCTATATCCGACAGTCGCAGCCCCGTGAAGCACGAAAAAAGGAATGCCAGTTTGGTTATAAGATGAGGGCTGTCGGTTTTTTGCAGACGTTTCACTTCGTCGGCGTTCAGATAATCCTTTTCGTGGCTCAGGGTTTTGTGTATAAGTTTGCTTATAGGGGGCATAGGGTTGTAGGCTGTGTAGCCCATTTCTACAGCTTCTTGCAGTATGGCATGGAGTTTTTGCAGGTATGTTTTGGCACTGCCGGGCTTTATGCCTACTTTGTTTGCAAGATATTGGGCAAAGCCGTGGCAAAAATCGGCATCAATATCTTTGGCATTAATATCTTTTCCCGAAAAGGTTTTCAAATGTTTCAGCAGCGACAAGTCTACATCGGCAGTATGACTTTTGATTTTTGGCAGTCGCAGTTGCACAAGTTTTTGTATTGATATTGGTTTGTGTTTTAGAGCGTTTTCTTGTTTTGTTTCAGGTCTGCAATATGTTTTCATAACATCGGTTATTTATTTTCGAAATAAACGATGAATATTCGTTTGTAATCTATCCAACGTAGACAAAAATAACACCTCAAGTCAACCGTCAACCGCCAATGGCCAAATGAAAGGAGGAAGTTTACTTTTGCAATCCGAAAGGAAAAAAAAGACAGAAAATCAGGAATATATAAAACGAAAACAAGTATGGGGCAGGCTTAAATTTCGCATCCGGATATAACCATTTAGTCTTAAGATGCAGTTTTGGGAAGTTG